>NZ_JBXAHJ010000024.1:0-50970 GCF_058794995.1 Pseudomonas sp. GW823-FHT06E10
GAACCTCCAAGTTGGCGAAATCATATCGCCCTTAAGAGGTGTCCGGAATTATTAGGCCAGTTCAGCTTGCCCGCGAAGAGGCCGGCACATCCAACAGAGATACTGGCTGACCCACCGCTATCGCGAGCAAGCTCGCTCCCACAGTTTTGACTTTCAGTGAGCGCCAATCCTGCGGCTAGTCACAATCCCTGTGGGAGCGGGCTTGCCCGCGAAGAGGCCGGTACATCCAACAGCGATACTGGCTGACCCACCGCTATCGCGAGCAAGCTCGCTCCCACAGTTTTGATCTTCAGTGAACGCCAATCCTGCGGTTGGCCACCATCCCTGTGGGCGCGGGCTTGCCCGCGAAGAGGCCGGCACATCCAACAGAGATGTTGGCTGACCCACCGCTATCGCGAGCAAGCTCGCTCCCACAGTTTTGATCTTCAGTGAACGCTAATCCAACGACCGACCACCATCCCTGTGGGAGCGGGCTTGCCCGCGAAGAGGCCGGCACATCCAACAGAGATACTGGCTGACCCACCGCTATCGCGAGCAAGTTCGCTCCCACAGTTTGACCTGATTACTTCAAGTACCACCCCCAAGGCTGGTCGCTGACGTACTCGGTCACCTGTTTGACCTCCAGGTAATTGTGTAACCCCCATTGGCCCAGTTCGCGGCCGATGCCGCTGTGTTTTATGCCGCCCCAGGGGGCTTCGACGAAGGTCGGTTGCGAGCAGTTGACCCAGACGATCCCTGCACGCAACTGGTTGGCGACCCGGGCGGTGCGCTGCAAGTCCGTGCTCATCACGGCGGCGGCCAGGCCGAAGCGACTGGCGTTGGCCATTTGCAGCGCTTGCTCTTCGGTCTTGAAGCGCTTGATGCACAGCACCGGGCCGAACACTTCTTCGCGCCACAAAATGCTGCTGTGGCCAGGCTCGTCGAAAATCGCTGGCTCGACGAAGTAACCTTCGCGCAAGTGCGCCGGTCGCCGTCCGCCCGTGAGCAAACGGGCGCCACTGGCCAGGCCCTGGTCGATGAAGCCGAGCACCTTGTCGTACTGGCCCTGGCTGACCAGCGGACCGAGCAGCACGCCGGGCTGCATGCCTGGGCCAATGCTGATCTTGCGGGTTTCCTCCACCAGCCGTTCGATCAGGCGCGTAGCGATGGTTTCCTGCACCAGCAGACGAGACGTGGCGCTGCACACCTGGCCCTGGTTCCAGAAAATCCCGAACAAAATCCACTCCACGGCGGCTTCGACATCGGCGTCGTCGAACACGATGAACGCAGACTTGCCCCCCAGTTCCAGGCTGATGTTCTTGATGTCGCGGGCCGCCGCCGACATGATTTTCGCGCCGGTGGGCACGCTGCCGGTGAAGGCCAGTTTGTCCACCCCCGGATGCTCGGTGAGCGGGCTGCCGGCATCGGCGCCGAGGCCGGTGACCAGGTTCAACACCCCGGCGGGCAAACCGATACGATCGGCGGCAGCGGCCAGTTCCAGGGCGGTCAGCGGCGTCAGTTCAGACGGCTTCAACACCACAGTGGCCCCGGCAGCCAAAGCCGGCGCAACCTTCCACGCGGCCATCAGCAGCGGGTAGTTCCAGGGAATGATCTGCCCGGCCACGCCAATCGGTTCGTGGCGGATGCGACAGCGAAAGCGCGCGTCCGGCAAGTCCAGCGGCTGATCCTGTTGCTGATCCAGTTCGCGGGCCAACCCGGCGTAATAACGGAAGCAACCAATAGCATCGCCAATGTCCCACTGCGCTTCGGGCAAGGGTTTGCCGTTGTCGCGCACTTCCAGTTCCGCCAGCGCCTGCTGGCCACTTTCCAGTTCATCGGCCAGCGCCTCCAGCCATTGCCCGCGCTCGGCGCCGCTGGTCTGGCCCCAGCCATTGTCGAAGGCACGCCGGGCCGCACGCACGGCATGATCGACGTCTTCTTCGGTGCCCGCCGCCACGCGGTGGAAGGCCTGTTCGGTAGCCGGATCAATCACGTCCAGATAGCCGCCCAGGTCCGGGCTGACCCATTCGCCGTTGATATAGAGCTGATCACGCATGGTGCGACTCCTGGACGCCGGTGCGGCGGTTTTGCAGATGGCGGGAAGTGAACAGCAGGGCCAGCGACACGCAGATGATTACCGTGGAAATTGCGTTGATCTCCGGCGTCACGCCACGGCGGATGGAGGAAAAGATGTAGATCGGCAACGTCGTTTCGGAACCGGCAACGAAGAACGCGATGATGAAATCGTCGAAGCTGAAGGTGAACGCCAACAGGAACCCGGCCATGATCGCGGGGCTGATCTGCGGCAGGGTCACCCGCCAGAAGGTGTCCATCGGTGGCGCGTACAGGTCCGCGGAGGCTTCCAGCAAAGCCTTGTCCAGGGAATCGACGCGGCTGCGCACGATCACCATCACCAGTGCCATGGTGAAAAGCGAATGCGCGGCGATCACGGTGAAGAACCCCATGTTCAACTTCGGCACCGTTGGCAACCAGCTCGCCAGCAACGGGTTGATCAGGTCGAACAGGCTGATGAAGGCAATCAGCGTCGAGATGCCGATGACGATGCCCGGCACGATGATCGCGCAATAGGTCAGGGCATCGAACAGCATCCGCACCTTGGCGCCGCAGCGCTGCAAGCCGAACACCGCCAGGGTGCCGAACAGCGTGGCGATCACCGCCGAACTGAAGGCGATCAGTGCGCTGTTGCCCAGGGCTTCCATGATGAACGGGTTGCCGAACGCGGTGCCGAACCATTGCACCGAGCAGCACTGGAACGCCAGGCCACTGCGCCCGGCGTTGAAGCTGAACAGCACGATCAAGGCAATCGGCGCGTAGAGAAACAGGTACAGCGAGGTTGAATAGCTGCGCAGCCACATGTCACAGGCCTCCGTCGGCAGGGCGGCCGCCGTAGCGCGCCACCAGTTTCAGATACACGCCGATGATCAGCAGCATCATCGCCACCAACGTCATGGCCAGCGCACTGCCGAACGGCCAGTTGCGCGATTGCAGGAACAGGTCGACCAGCGCGTTGCCGACAAAGAACACCTTGCCGCCGCCGAGAATGGCCGGGATCAGGAACTCGCCCATCAGCAGGATGAACACCAGCATCACCCCAGTGATGATCCCCGGCGCGGACAGCGGCAGGGTGATCCGGCGGAAACTTTCGAAGGCGCTGGCACCGAGGTCCGCCGAGGCTTCGAGCAGGCGCTTGTCGAGTTTTTCCAGGCTGACGTAGATCGGGAACACCATCAGCGGCAGGTAGCCGTAGACGATGCCGATCAGCACCGCCCACGGCGTGTTGATCAGCCGTACATCCTCAAGACCCAGGCTGGCCAGCAGCGCCGGGATGCCCTTGCCGCTGAGGATGAAAATCCACGCGTAGGTGCGGATCAGGAAACTGGTCCAGAACGGCACGATCACCAGGGTCAGCAACAGCGAGCGGTTCCTTGTGACCTTGACCGCAAGGAAGTACGCCAATGGATAAGCCGCCACCAGGCACACCAGGGTGCCCAGCGGCGCCAACATCAGCGTGTTGCTGAACGCCGCGCCGCGAGAACCGAGGTTCAGGTAGTTGGCCAGTGTGAAGCCACCGGCGTAACCGCCCACGGCGCTGCGCTCGCCGAAACTGAAGACCAGGATGATCACCAGCGGCATCAACAACAGCAGCAGGAACCACAGAGTCGAAGGCAAGAGCATCAGCAGGGTAATGCGCCGGCCGAGGGTGCGCCGTTGGCGAACCTCGACCGACAGGGCATGGCCCGGCTGCACCGTTTGCGGGTGGGCGGCGGCATTCATGGGTGACTCCTCATTGGCCATGGTCAAGCGATCAGGCAGACTTGAATCGCGCCATCAGTTCGGCGCGCGCCGGGCTGGTCAGCGTGGCGGCAGCCCCGAACTCCAGCGGGCTCAGGGCCTCGGCGGCCGGGTACATGATCGGATCGTCGAGCATCGCCACAGGCAGCAGCGCGTCGACACGCTTGTCGCCGCTCGGGTAGCCGTGGCTCAGCACTTCCAGCTTGTTGTGCTGCGGATCGAGCAGGTAGTTGATGAACGCGTAGGCGGCATCCTTGTGCTCCGAGCTTTTGGGAATCGCGAAGAAGTCGCTCCACAACTCGCCACCTTCCTTGCCCAGTTCGAACTGCATTTGCGCGTTGTCGCGGTGCAGTTGCGAGGCGTCGCCGGTCCACGACATCGCCAGCCAGGCATCGCCGCTGCGCATCGACGGCTGGATGTCGGAGTTGATCGCGAACAGGTGTGGCTTGACCTCGATCAGCAGCTTTTCGGCATCGGCCAGTTCTTTCGGGTCCAGGGAGTTGAAGCTGTAGCCAAAGCTTTTCAGCGCGTTGCCGATGGCGGTCAACTGGTAGTCGTGGACAATTGTCCGGCCACTGGCCGGGCCTTGGGCGGCGGCCCAGAATTCCTTCCAGCTGGCTGGGCCGTTTTTCAGTTTGCCGGCGTCGTAGAGCATGCCGGTGGTGCCCCAGTTTTTCGGTACCGCGTAGACCTTGCCGTCCACCGTGCCCTGGGCCATGAACTTTTGCTGGAACGCCGAGGCGTCGAAGTTGGGGATGCGCGACAGGTCCAGCGGCTCGATCAGGCCCAGGCCGACGTAGGTGCTGATGGTGTAGTTGGTCGGCACCAGCACGTCCCAGCCACTGCCGCCGGCCTGTAATTTGGCGAGCATTTCCTCGTTGGAACCGAACACGCTCATCGACACCCGGGCGCCTGTGGTCTTGCCGAAGGCGTCGAGGTTTTCCTGGCTGTGGTAGTTCGGCCAGGTCGCCAGCGACAGGCGATCACCGAGCCTGGTTTGCTCGGCGGCTTCTGCGGTGGAGGTCAGCAGGCCGGGCATGTTGGTCGCGACCACAGCGGCGGCGATCCCAAGGCCCGTGCGGCCAAGGAACTCACGGCGGCTGATCGAGCCGTTCTGCCAGCTGCGCAGGGTTTTTATAAAAGTCTTCTGGTCCATAGCACGCTCCACATCCGGTTGATGAAACGAATCGATGATTTACAACGCCATGGCCAGGCCATTGGCGTGATCCCAGCCGACGCGCACTGCCGCGCCGTGTTCGAATGCATTGGCGCCGTGATCCTGCTGGCGCGGAACCCGTACGCAAACCACGCCAAAGGCCTGGGTGCGCACGCGGTACTCGGTGGAATTGCCCAGATAAATGCGATCTTCAACGCAGCCCGGCAGCTTCACTTCCCGGGTCATCTCGGCGTTGGCCCCGGCGATGCTGATCAGCTCAGGCCGCACCGCAATGCAACCGGCGGCGTTGGCGCTCAGGGCTTTGCCGGTGGGGGTGAGGGGGCTGGTCAGTTCCAGCCCTTGCTCGGTGCGCAGCACCACGGAGTTGCCATTGAGCTGGCGCACGGTGCCGTCGAACAGATTGGACTCACCGATAAAATCCGCCACGTAGCGGCTGGCCGGGGCTTCATAGAGTTGTTCCGGAGTGGCGGTCTGGATGATCGAACCGTTGTGCATCACGCTGATGCTGTCACTCATCGACAGGGCTTCTTCCTGGTCGTGGGTGACCAGCACGAAGGTGATGCCGACCTCGCGTTGCAAGCGCAGCAATTCCGATTGCATCTCCTTGCGCAGCTTGCGGTCCAGCGCGGCCAGTGGCTCGTCGAGCAGCAACACCGTCGGCTTGTTGACCAAGGCGCGGGCGAGGGCGACACGCTGCTGCTGGCCGCCGGAAAGCTCGCTCGGCTTGCGCTGGCCGAAGCCGCTAAGGCGCACCATTTCCAGTGCTTCATCGGCCATGCGCAGTTGCTGTTTTTTGTCAGGGCGCGGGGTGCGATAGCGCAGGCCATAGGCAATGTTCTGCGCCACGGTCAGGTGCGGGAACAGCGCGTAATGCTGGAACACCATGTTCACCGGCCGCTCGAAGGCCGGCACGCCGGCAACGCTCTTGCCGGCCAAGCGGACCTCGCCGCTGGTGGGCTGTTCGAAGCCGGCGATCATGCGCAGGGTGGTGGTCTTGCCGCAGCCCGAGCCGCCGAGGAAGGAATGAAACGAGCCACGGCGCACCGCGAAATTCAGACCGCCGACGGCCTGCACCTCGCCATAGCGTTTGACCACATTGCAGAATTCGATATCGCTTGGCGGGGTGTTGTTCACGAGACGGGCTCCCTTGCAGTGATGAATCAGTGCGTCGGGGGCCAAACTAGCAATCGGGGTTTTGCGGTGTATATATCCCTTGGGGGATAGAAGCGGATTGTCGTAGGAGCGAGCTTGCTCGCGATGGACCCAAGAGCACTGCGTTCAGCCAGTCATCACGCGTATTCGTTAACGACCATCGCGAGCAGGCTCGCTCCTACAGGGATTTGAGGTGAATACAAATTTTGTTTACACCGCCGACCATTGTGGGAGCGAGCTTGCTCGCGATGGCGGTGTGTCAGACACTTGGATGTTGAATGTAAGGCCGCAATCGCGAGCGAGCTCGCTCCCACAGGGGGGGCTGCTAGCCGACAGGGATCAGGCTTGCAGCTTCAGGCCAGGGGCCTGCAACGGATCCTCCGTCAGCTCCCGAATAAACAACCCCAGCAACTCCGACTGGCTGCCAATGCCCAGCTTGGCGTAGATGTTCTTGCGGTGAATCTTCACCGTGCCGGGGCTGATGTTCAGTTGTTCGGCCACCGAGGCGCTGGAGTGGCCGCGCAGCAACAGTTGAACGATTTCCTGCTCGCGTCCGGTGAGGATGTGCGCACCGAAGTGGTCGAAGGCTTCGCGGATCTTGAAGTCCAGGTCCTGCGCCGGTCGCGGTTCCTGAGCCTGACGCAAGCGCCAGGCCTCATTGATGACTTGCTCGACCACCGCTTGCGCGCACTCGACCAGTTGCATTTCGTCCCGGCTGAATGCACAGCTGGCGCTGGAGCGCATCAGCGACAACACCGCCATGGCGCCACCGCCGAGGTCGACGAAGAACGCCACTTCCTCGGCCAGTCCGGTTTGCTGGTAATAGGTCAGGAAGTATTCGCCGAGGTAGAAGTGGTCGGGGGCGAACTGGCGCAGACGCCACAGCCCCGGCGCCTGCCCACGGGTACAAGCCAGGTAGAACGGATCGAGCAGGTAAGGCCCGCACTGATAGTCGTCGACATACACCGCCCGCTTGTCCGCAGAGAACGTATCGAACAACGCCAGTGGCCGGTGATTGCCTTCGTAGACAAACAACACGAAATGATCGACCGGGCAGATTTGCCGAAGCCAATGGCTCAACCCCGACAGCCGCCCATGCCCGGCAGGCAGGTCGAGCAGGTGGGCGACACCGGTGGTCCAGAGTTTCAGTTCCTTGGGGCGCATGGCGGCTACAGGCAGAAGAGGATGGCCTTTGGATGCACAAAGTACGCCATGGCGGTATTGCCCGTGTGAAGCGCGGCGGTTGGCGGTGCGTCGTGGCGAAGACGCACCGCAACAGGGCTTGGTGTTACCGAGTGCTACAGGGCAGGTATCAAAAATGATCGGCTGAATCCTTTAGCGAGCACTCCGGGTCGAAGGCAACAGGATCGTCAGAATTCCCAGTAACGGCAGGAACGAACACAGCGTGTACACGTACTCGATGCCATGGATATCCGCCAGGTGCCCCAGCAGCGCGGCACCGATTCCGCCGAAACCGAACATCAGGCCGAAGAACACCCCGGCGATCATGCCGACGTTGCCGGGCACCAGTTCCTGGGCGAAGACCACGATGGCCGAGAACGCCGAGGCGAGGATGAAGCCGATGATCATGCTCAGCACACCCGTCCAGAACAGGTCGACGTAGGGCAGGGCGAGGGTGAAGGGCGCAGCGCCGAGGATGGAAAACCAGATCACCTGCTTGCGGCCGATCCGGTCGCCGATCGGGCCACCAAAGAACGTGCCCGCCGCGACGGCGCCAAGAAACAGGAACAGGTACAGCTGCGAACTGGCCACCGACAGGTCGAACTTCTCGATCAGGTAGAAGGTGAAGTAACTGGTGAAGCTGGCCATGTAGAAGTATTTGGAGAACACCAGCAGCGCCAGCACCACCAGGGCGAATGTCACCCGCCGTTTCGACAGGCCGTGGGTGGCCTTGCTGCCTTGCTTGAGCTTGAACAGGTTCAGGTGATTGCGGTACCAGCGGCTCAGGCCGTATTGCACGAGGATGGCAAACACCGCGAACAGGCCGAACCAGGCGACGTTGCCCTGGCCGTACGGAATGATGATCGCGGCGGCCAGCAATGGGCCGAAGGCGCTACCGGCGTTGCCACCGACCTGGAAGGTCGACTGCGCCAGGCCGTAGCGACCGCCCGAAGCCAGGCGCGCCACCCGCGAGGTCTCCGGGTGAAAGGTCGACGAACCTACGCCCACCAGCGCCGAGGCCACGAGAATGGCCGGGAAGCTGCCGACCATCGACAGCATCAGAATACCGATCAGGGTGCAGACCATGCCGGCCGGCAACAGCCACGGTTTGGGATGACGGTCGGTGTAGAAACCGATCCACGGTTGCAGCAGCGAGGCGGTGAGCTGGAAGGTCAGGGTGATCAGGCCGACCTGGGTGAAACTCAGGCCATAACTGGCCTTGAGCATCGGGTAGATCGACGGCAGCACGGCTTGGATCAGGTCGTTGATCAGGTGCGCCAGCGCACAGGCGCCGATGACGCGCATGACCAGGGGGCTGGCCTGGCTAGCCACCGAAGCGGTGGGTGAGGGAGAGCTCAGGGTAGTGGTCGACATGGGCGAGTTTCCGGATAAAAACGCTAACTGCGAACGCAAGGCGCAGCCAATTTCAGGGTTCGGCGTTATCCTAGGGGCCTCAACGGCGCCCGTCTCGCGCAACTAGGGCATGGACCATCGCAAAAAGGGCGTCATGATCAAACCATTGCAGACATTTCTCGCGGAGATCGACCAGGGTGGCTGGAGCGTACGCAGCAGTGCGACCGACTACCCGGAAAACTGGTTCATCCCGCCGCACTCCCATGAAAAGCATCAACTGATCTATGCCATCGAAGGCGTGATGGTGGTGCACGCGGCCACCAGCCAATGGACGGTGCCGCCGAGCCGTGGCATCTGGATGCCGAGCGGTGAAGTGCATTCGATTCGCTGTGTGGGGGCGATCAAGATGCGCAGTGTTTTCGTGCACCCTGACGCGAGCCCGGATCTGCCTGCCGAAACCCGGGCGGTGAGTGTTTCCGCATTGCTGAGTGAGTTGATCAAGGTCTCGGTCGATTTCGATTTCGCCTGCAATCCGGACTCGCGGGAAGCCCGGGTGCTGCGGCTGATCCTGGATGAGCTGACGATCCTGCCGACCTTGCCATTGAACCTGCCGCAGCCCGCCGACCAACGTATCAACCTGATTTGTAGTGCGTTGCAGCGTGACCCTGGGGATGGCTCGACGTTGTCGGACTGGAGTGCCCGGTTGAGCCTCGACGCCAAAACCATCCAGCGCAGGTTTCGCAAGGAAACCGGCATGACTTTCGGCCAATGGCGCCAGCAAGCGCGACTGCTGTTGGCGCTGGAACGGATAGCCGTCGGGGAGAAGATCATCGACATCGCCGGGGAGCTGGGATACGACAGCCCAAGCGCATTCACGACCATGTTCAAGAAGCAGTTCGGCAAGACGCCGAGCGATTTTTTCAAGTGATGGAAAGGGTGTTCTCTCGCACAAGAGAACACCCTCGGGTCACCGGCACCGCGTCAAACAAAAAGCCGCAACAGTATCGTCGCCAGAATCACCGTCGAGGCACCGCCAATGCGCGTGGAGATCTGCGCGAACGGCATCAGCGACATGCGGTTGGAAGCCGAGAGGATCGCCACGTCTCCGGTGCCGCCCAGGCCGCTGTGACAGCAGGTCACGATGGCCGATTCGATGGGGTACATCTTCATCAGGTTGCCGATGAAGAAGCCGGCTACGGTCATCGACACCACCACCGAGACGCATACCAGCACGTAGCCGACCGAGAACACTTTCACCACACTGTCCAGCGGCACGTAGAGCATGCCCAGGCCGATCATCACCGGCCAGATGAACGCCGATGACACCAGTTTGTAAAAGCTGTTGGCGCCTTTCTCGAGTTTTTCCGGCAGCACCCGAAGGTACTTAAACAGCACCGCCGCGAGGATCATCATCACCGGGCCGGGAATGCCCACGACTTTTTCCAGCAGGCCGCCGAGGACGAAGAACGCGCAGATTACCAGCACCCCTGCACCCATGACGCGGAAGTCGACAATAGTGCCTGTATCTTCCTTGACCAGGAATTGGTCATTCTCGTCCTTGGCGCGAATCAGCGAGCCTTCGCCATTGATGGTCGGGCGCTTGAGGGCCAGGCGCGCCAGGTAACCGGCACAGATGATCGCCACGATGTTGCCGACCACGGCGGCGGGCGCCAGTTGAGCCACGTAGATATCCGGCGTGCCGCCGAGGATTGCCGAGTAGGCCAGCGACAGGGGCAGTATCCCTTCGCCGATCCCGCCGCCAATGATCGGCACGATGATGAAAAAGAACGTGTGGTGGAAGCTGTAGCCGACCAACTTGCCAACGATCAACCCGCTGGCAACGGCGGTCAGGGTGCCGACGAGCAAGGGAATGAACATCCGCAGCATGCCCTGGACCAGAATGAAACGGCTCATGCCCAGAATGCTGCCGACCACCAGGCTGGCGATCACGAAGTAAAGGAAGTTGGCTTCTTTCATCAGCATTTTGGTGGCGTCGATCGTCGCCGGTCCGAAGAAGCCGTAGAACACCAGGATCGATGGCAGCATCAGGCACAGGATGGCACCGCCGCCGATTTCCTTGAGGATCGGCAGGCGCGAGCCCATTTGACCGAAAAACACGCCCATGGTCATGATGACTGCGAGCCCGCCGATCATGTTCTTGGGCAGGAAGCCCAGATGGGCCGAGAGATAAACGATGACCGCGATGCCGAGAAAGATCGGCAGCGGGATGACGCCGATTTCGTAGGCGCACAGGCTGCGCAGGCGTTGCACAAACCCGCCGTCGGAGGCGGTTTCGATTTTCAGGGATTGCTCATAGGGCTTGTTCATGTCGCGCTTTCCTCATGTTGTTTTTATCGAGGATTCAGAAACCACGGTTGGCCGGGGATGGATTGCCACTCGGTAGATCGATGGTATCCTTCGCTAATAGCGCAATAAACAGCGAAAGTATGAGGCGTATGAACACGAATCGTGATCAATTTCCCTTGCCTGAAGACCTCAAGGTGTTCCTCACCGTCGTTCGAAAAAACGGCTTCGCCAGCGCCGCCGAGGAGCTGGGGTATTCACCGGCCTACATCAGCAAACGCATCTCCGTGCTGGAAACCACGCTCTCGACTCGGCTGCTGCACCGCACCACACGGCGCATCGCGCTGACTGACGACGGCGAGCGGGTGCGGGTGTGGGCGGAGAAGTTGCTCGGTGACTTCGATGACTTCGTCGGCGAAATATCACAGGCGCGGCAACAGCCGATGGGTTCGCTGCACATCTGCAGCAGCTTCGGTTTCGGGCGCAACCATGTGGCACCGGCGATCTGCGAGCTGTCGCAAACCTATCCCAGGCTTGAATTGCGCCTGGACGTGTTTGATCGCGTGGTCGACATCGTCGGCGAGGGCTTCGATCTGGAAATCCGCGTGGGTGATGACCTGCCGGGCCAGCACCTGGGACGCAAACTGGTGAGCAACCGGCGGGTGCTGTGTGCGACGCCCGAATACCTGGAGCGCAGGGGTGTGCCGCAATCGCTGGCGGACTTGAAAGACCACGATTGCCTGGTGCTCAAGGAACGCAACAACGCGTTCGGCGTGTGGAGCCTGACGAAGGACGGGCAGGAAGAATCGGTACGCGTCAGCGGGCCGTTATCGTCCAACAACGGTGAGATCGTGTTGCAGTGGGCCCTGAGTGGCGGCGGGATCCTGTTGCGCTCGATGTGGGATGTGAAGCCGATGCTGGAGCAGGGGCGACTGGTGCAGGTGCTGCACGATTACACCCAGAGCGCCAACGTCTGGGCGGTGTACCCGACGCGGTTGAGCCAGTCGGCCAAGCTGCGGGTTTGCGTCGAGTTTCTCGAGGAATACTTTCGTCATCTTTCAGTTGAATGAACCACCGGCATCTCTGTAGGAGCGAGCTCGCTCGCGATGGTCGTTAACGATAACGCGTGTTTACTGGTTAAACGCGGTGCCGTTGAGTCCATCGCGAGCGAGCTCGCTCCTACAGAGCATTAGATCCGCCGCCGGGGTTTTGCATCAGCCCAACCAGGGATTTTCCGCCAGATGCCGGGCCTCGAAGCTGCGAATCTGTTCGGCGCGTTGCAACGTGGTGCCAATGGCATCCAGCCCCAGCAGCAATGATTGCTTGCGCAGTTCATCGATCCCGAACGGGATCACGTTGCCGTCTGCCAGTTCGATGGTTTGTTCCGGCAGATTGACGCTGATTCGAGCCGTTGCCGGGTTGCTGGTCAACGCGGCAATCTGATTGAGTTGAACCTCGGTCAGCTGGATCGCCAACACGCCATTGCGTTGGCAATTGTCGTAGAAAATACCGGCGAAGCTGGTGCCGATCAGGGCGCGTATGCCGACCTGTTTCAGCCCCCAGACCGCATGTTCGCGGCTCGAACCACAGCCGAAATTGGGACCCACCACCAGGAACGCAGCGTCGTTCCAGGCCGGCTGGTTGAGGATGAACCCGGGATTGGGTTCGCCGGACTCAAGGAACCTCAAGTCAAAGAACAGCCCCTTGTCCAGCCCCTTGCGATCAATCCCTTTGAGGAACTGCTTGGGCATGATCACGTCGGTGTCGATGTTGGAGGCCAGGAGCGGGGCGGCGCTGCCGCTGACGAAATCGAAAGGTTGCATGGTTCAAGCCTCCAGCGCGAAGGTGCGCACGTCGGTCAGGTGCCCGGTAATCGCTGCGGCGGCGACCATGGCCGGGCTCATCAAATGGGTGCGCGCACCGGCGCCTTGGCGGCCTTCGAAGTTGCGGTTGGTGCTTGAGGCGCAGCGATCACCGGGGGCGAGCACGTCGTCATTCATGGCCAGGCACATCGAGCAACCCGACTGGCGCCATTCAAACCCGGCGTCGAGGAAGATCTGCGCCAGTCCTTCGTCTTCGGCCTGATCACGTACCAGTGTCGAACCGGGCACGATCATCGCCCGCACGTGCGACGCCACCCGTTTGCCGCGCACGACGCGGGCGACGTCGCGCAGGTCTTCGATGCGCGCGTTGGTGCATGAGCCGATGAAGGCGTGGCTGATCACCACGTCGCTGAGCGGCATGCCCGGTGCCAGGCCCATGTAGTTCAGGGCGCGTTGCATGCCCTGACGCAGGATCAAGTCAGGTTGCGCGGCCGGGTCCGGCACATGCCCGCCCACCGATGCGGCCTGATCGGGGCTGGTGCCCCAGGTGACCATGGGTTCGAGCGCCGCGACATCCAGGGTGACTTCGCGATCGAACACCGCACCTTCGTCGCTGTGCAGGCCGCGCCATTTTGCGACGGCCTGTTCCCACAGTTGGCCTTGGGGGGCACGGGGTTTGTGTTGCAGATAAGCAAAGACCTTGTCATCCGGGGCCATGAACGCGCCTCGGGCGCCCGCTTCGACGGCCATGTTGCAGATGGTCATGCGCGCTTCGACGCTGAGGTCGCTGATCGCCGGGCCGGCGAACTCGATGGCATAGCCGGTGGCACCGGAAGCGCCGATTTTTTCGATCAGGGCCATGATGATGTCCTTGGACGTCACGCCCGTACCGAGTACACCGTTAACCGTCACGCGCATTGTCTTCAGGCGCTTGTAGACCAAGGTTTGCGAGGCCAGCAGGTGTTCGATTTCCGAAGTGCCAATGCCGAAACCGAAGGCACCGAGGGCACCGTAGGTAGTGGTGTGGCTGTCGCCGGCGGCAACGACCATGCCGGGCAGGATAAAGCCTTGTTCGGGGGCCACGACGTGCTCGATGCCCTGGCGCTTGTCCAGCACGTCGAACAGTTCGATACCGAAGTCGCGGCAGTTTTCTTCGAAGTAAGACACCTGACGAGCGCCGCCAGCGTCCGGCATGGCGGCAGTGCGTGTCGGTGCCGTGGGATTGACGTGGTCGACGACCGCCAGGGTCGCGCCCGGGCGCCAGGCTTTGCGACCGGCTTCGCGCATGCCACTGAAGGCTTGCGGGCTGGTGTATTCGTTGGCGACCTGGCGGTCGATGTACAAAAGCACGTGGCCCTGATCGTCGAGGGCGCATACGGTGTGGCTGTCGATGTGTTTTTGGTAGAGCGTTCTGGGGCTGTGCATGGAGTGGGCTCTTGTTGTCATGCGAGATCACGGAAACGTACCCACAGCATATTCGTCGCCATTCCTGCATCAAGCGCCATTAAGTGAAGGCATTGAACACGATCTGTGAATTACCGGGCGCTGCTCAACGTAAAGAAACTACCTAGAACACTGCGGCAAATGCCGTTACCGATGGGGTTCGTCTCAATATCCCGCCTGCGAGGGCTGCCCTAGGCTGTGTGCTTTTGGCAAACCGGTGGGCGGAGTTGTTATGCGTTTGTTTGAACTGATCACTTTTACCGTGCGAGTGCGCACGATGGTCGATGCGCTGGTACGCATCGAGGCTGAGTTGGCGAAGCCGGAAGTCGGCGGGGTGTTAATGGGCTGCTGGGCCTCGGAGATCGGCCAGTTGAACCAGATCGCCGTGCTGCGTGGCTACGCCGACGAACACCTGAGGCAAGCCGAGCGCGAGCGTTTCCTGCAGGGGGGCGGGGCGTTTGGCATCAACGAGTTCATCACCGATCTGCGCATCGAAAACTACACGCTGTTTCCCTTCCTCGAACCCTTGAGCGCAGGCCAGCACGGTCCGTTCTATGAACTGCGCGTCTACGACCTGGTCAGCAGCGGATTGCAACCCACCCTCGACGGCTGGAGCAAAGCCATCGAAGCGCGAACCGCCGAACAGTATTCGCCGGTGTACGCAGCGTTCTACGCCACCGACGGCGCGCTGCCGCGCTATCTGCACATCTGGCCGTGGACCACTTTGGAACAGCGCCTGCAAGTACGCACCCAAGCGGTTGCCGACGGCGTCTGGCCGCCGGAAAACTCCGGCCCGCAACTGCGTGACATGCGCTCGACGATCTACCTGCCCGCGAAGTTCTCGCCCTTGCAATGACCCGGGCTCGGCGCGACCGGGGTCCTCAGAAACGATCCAGCCTGTACGGCGCAGTCGCTGGCAGGCTGTGGGGCTGGGTGCCAGTCAAGGGCGAGGCCATTTGCGCGATCATTTCCGCCGTGACCGCCGCCTGGGTCAACCCCAGATGCTGATGACCGAAGGCGAGCAGGACCCTGCCGTCGCACACCCGGTCGATGATCGGCAGGGAGTCGGGCAAGGACGGCCGGAAACCCATCCACGGCGTGGCGGCTTCAGCACTCAGGTCGCGTTTGAACAGGCCTTTGCTCAGGCGGTGCAACTGCCAGGCGCGTTCCATGGTCGGTGGGCAGTCGAGACCGGCGAACTCGACGGTGCCGGCCAGGCGCAGCCCGTCAGTCATCGGCGTCATGATGAACTTGCGTTCCAGTGAAGTGACGGCAAACGGCAAGCGTTCGTGCTCGTGGGGCAGCATCAGGTGATAGCCGCGCTCGGTGTCCAGCGGCACCTTCTTGCCGGTCAATGCAGCGGTGAGCTTGGCGGAATGGGCGCCACAGGCAACCAGCACGTGTCGACTGCTGACGCGTCCTTGATCGGTGATCAACGACACGCCGCTTTCATTCAATTGCCCACCCTCGACCCGCTGCTTGAGGAACTGCACGCCGCTGCTTTTGGCCGCGTGCACCAGTTCGCCGACCACCTGGAAGGGATCGAGAAAATGCCCGGTGCGCGGGAAGAACAATCCGCCCCGGAGCTGCTCGCTGAGTTGCGGCGCCGCATCGCGTACCGCCTTGGCCCGCCAGAAATCCACCGGCACTTGCTGCTGGCGCATGCGCGCCTGTAGCGCTTCGATGGCCTGTTGCGAGTCGGCGCGCTCGAACACCAGCAACGAGCCGTCTTCCTTCAGCAACTGGGGACGTTCGATGGTCTCCAGCAACCGGTGCCAGGCCCCCAGGCTGCTTTCATTGAGCGCGCGGATGCCGGCCACGGTGCGCTGGAACGGCGCCGGTCGCAGGTTGAGCAACAGGCGTGCGAACCAGGGCAGGGCCCGGGGCATGTATTTCCAGTCCAGGCGCAGCGGGCCCATCGGGTCCATGAGCATGGCGGGCAGGCGTTTGAGGATCGATAGGTCGGCGATGGGGAACACCTGCTCGGTGGCCAGGTGCCCGGCATTGCCGAACGAGGCGCCACGACCGGGCTCCTGCTGATCGATGACCACCACCCGCCGGCCCTGGCGCGCCAGGCGCAGGGCGCAGGCGACGCCGATGATCCCGGCGCCGATCACGGCAACGTCCGACACTGTATTGGGGCTGTTGAAAAGGGAGTCGTTGGACATGGCCTAGGCTTCTCTCTGGCCGTCGAGCAGGCGACGCAACTGCAATGGGTTGCCGTGCTTGAGCGCGGCCGGCAACAAGGCGTCGGGGAAGTCCTGATAGCAGACCGGGCGCAGGAACCGCAGGATGGCGGCGGTGCCGACCGAGGTGGTGCGCGCATCGGACGTCGCCGGGAACGGGCCGCCATGGACCATGGCATCGCACACCTCGACCCCGGTCGGCCAGCCATTGACCAACAGGCGTCCGGCCTTGCGCTCCAGAGTCGGCAGCAATGCCTTGGCGCTCTCCACGTCGGCATCGTCCAGGTGCAGGGTGGCGGTCAACTGGCCTTCCAGGTTTTCGATGACCTGGCGGATTTGCTCGTCGTTGGCGCATTGCACGATCAGCGACGCGGCGCCGAACATTTCTGCCTGCAACGCCGGGTCGGCGAGAAACTCACTGGCCTGGGTGACGAACAGGTGGGCCTGGCACTGGTTCGGGGTTTCGCCCTTCAAGCCGACGGCCACTGTTTTCGCGTGGGCATGCTCGGCCAGCGCGCCGACGCCGGCCTCGTAGGCCTTGAAAATACCGGGGGTGAGCATGGTCTGCGCCGGGCTGCGCTGTAGCAGTTGCGCGGCCGACTGGATGAAGCGCTCTAGGTCCGGGCCCTGGCGGGCAATCACCAGACCCGGGTTGGTGCAGAACTGGCCGGCGCCTTGGGTGAGGGAGGCGACGAAGCCTTGCGCCAGGGCTTCGGCTCGCGATTGCAGGGCTGCCGGGAACAGCAAGACCGGGTTGATCGAGCTCATTTCCGCATACACCGGGATCGGCTCGGGACGCGCCTGGGCCGCGTTGCACAAGGCGATGCCACCGCTGCGCGAGCCGGTGAAACCCACGGCCTTGATGCGCGGATCGGTGACCAGGGCGATACCCACTTCGCGGCCGGAGCCGAACAACAGCGAAAACACGCCTTCGTGCAGCCCGCACAGTTTGACCGCACGGGCCAGGGCTCGGCCCACCAACTCGCTGGTGCCGGGGTGCGCGCCATGGGCCTTGACGATCACCGGGCAACCGGCGGCCAGCGCCGACGCGGTGTCACCGCCGGCGACGGAGAAGGCCAGGGGAAAGTTGCTGGCGCCGAACACCGCCACCGGGCCGAGCGGCACCTGACGCTGACGCAGGTCCGGGCGGGGCAGGGGCTGACGCTCCGGCAGCGCGCTGTCGACCCGTACATCCAGCCACTCACCGGCACGCACGGTGCGGGCAAAGGTTCGCAACTGCTGGCAAGTGCGGCCCCGTTCACCCTGGATACGCGGGCGTGGCAGGCCGGTCTCGGCCACGGCGCGGTCGATCAACTCATCGCCGAGGGCTTCGATTTCGCTGGCGATGGTTTCGAGGAATTCGGCGCGGGCCTCCAGGGACGTCGCGCGGTAGCTGTCCAGGGCACTCCACGCCAGGGCGCAGGCCTGTTCGACGTGTTCGCCGCTGCCACCGTGATAGGCCGGTTCAAGGGGGAGATCAGTGGCGGGATCGATGCCGCGGATCGCTTCGCGGTTGCCGGCGATGGCCTGCTGGCCGATCAACATGTTGCCTGTCAGAGTCATGGTCTTTCCTGAAACAAAGAGGGGGGGGGGCGTTGCGAAAAAAACGCCGTACCGCCGTGGGCGAAAATAAAGGCGGCGCACCTTGGCACGCCGCTGTACAGGCTGAATATCAGGCGAAGTTCTGCTCGGCCGACCACTGCTCGTACCACTGGCGGAACAGCGCGTACTGGTTCTCGGCATAACGACGCTGGGCATCGCTGAGCGCATCGGTCTCGTTGAAGTGCAGGGTGTATTCCTTGTCGCCATTGAGCACCATCAGGTGCTTGTAGTAGAGCACCAGGTCGCAACCCTCATCGAAGGACGACAGCACCGCCAGTGCCGATTCCAGTTCCCGCGCCTGACGACGCGCCTTGGCATCGCCCTTGGCCGCTTGTTTGCTCAAGGCCACCAGGCGCAACACTTCGCGCGGCAGCGCGTTGCCGATGCCGGTGATGGCGCCGGTGGCGTTGCAGTTGACGAAGCCATGGACCACCTGGGTGTCGACACCGACCATCAGGGTCACGTCATCGTCCTTGGAGGTGATGTGTTCGGCGGCGTAGCGCAGGTCGGCGGCACCGCCGAACTCCTTGAAGCCGATCAGGTTCGGGTACTCGCGGCGCAGTTCGAAGAACAGGTCGGCGCGGGTGGCGAAGCCGTAGTAAGGGCTGTTGTAGATCACCGCCGGCAGGCCTGGAGCAGCTTTGAGGATCGCGGCGAAGTGGGCTTTTTGCGCGGTGGCCGAAGCGCCGCGAGACAGCACGCGAGGGATGACCATCAAGCCATGGGCACCGACTTTGGCCGCGTGTGCCGCATGGGACACCGCTTCGCGGCTGTTGACGGCACCGGTGCCGACGATGGTCGGAACACCGGCGGCCACCAGGCGCGCCACGCCTTCCTGACGCTCGGCTTCGGTCAGCAGCGGCCAGTCGCCCATGGAACCGCAATACACCACCGCGCTCATGCCAATGTCGATCAGTTCGCGACCCTTGGCCACCAGCGCGTCGAAGTCCGGCTTGCGATCGGCGGTGCATGGGGTCATCAGTGCAGGGATGCAGCCAGTGAAAATGTTGTCGCTCATTGTGTTGTTACTCCTTGAGGCGTTCATTCAGATTTGGTCAGGGAAAAGGCGTGGGGCTCAAATGCCCCACGCAAAGGGATCCTGTTCGTCGATCAGCAAGGTGCTGTCGGCGGTCATGTAGGCGCGGCCGGTGATGAAAGGGATGATGTGTTCGCCTTCCCATTCGTAGCTGCCGACAAATTGGCTGGCGGTGATGCTGGCCTGGACCCAGCGTTCACCGGCGGCCAGCTTCCCGTCGGCCGCCAGGCACGCCAGTTTTGCGCTGGTACCGGTCCCGCAGGGCGAGCGGTCGTAGGCCTTGCCCGGGCACATGACAAAGTTGCGGCTGTCGGCGTGATCGTCGTCGGCAAACAGTTCGATGTGGTCGATCAGCGCGCCGTCTTCACCGTGGATGCCCTGGGCCTCGAGGGCCTTGAGCATTGCCCAGGTGTACTCGGTGAGGAACTCGACGTTGTCCATCTGCAAGGACTGGTCGTGGTCGGACACCAGGAAAAACCAGTTGCCGCCCCAGGCGATGTCGCCGTACACGCGGCCATGCCCCGGCACTTCGACCGGCACCTGTTGGCGGTAGCGGTAGGCGGGCACATTGCGCAGGGTGACGTTGCCGTCCTCATGCAGCGTGGCGCTGACGGGGCCGACCGGCGTATCGATCTTGTGCTCGCCGGGCTGGATATGCCCCAGGTAATGCAGCGAGTTGACCAGGCCGATGGTGCCGTGACCGCACATGCCGAGGTAGCCGGCGTTGTTGAAGAAGATCACACCGCAAGTGGCATCCGGCGACACCGGTTCGCAATACAGCGCCCCCACCAGCACATCGTTGCCACGGGGCTCCAGCAGGCAGGCGCGACGCCATTGGTCATGCTGCTCGCGCAGGGCATCGCGCTTCTCGGCCATGGTCCGGCCGGGCAACTGGGGCAGGCCCGACATCACCAGGCGAGTCGGTTCGCCGCCGGTGTGGGAATCAATGACATGTACTTTTTTCATAAACCTTTCCATTCAGAGGAACACGCAGGCTTTGCCGGCCTGAATTTCAGCGAGAGGTCTGGGCGGACACACCGATCGGACGCTGGCCTGTGGTCGTGCCGGTGTGAACAGGATCGGCTTGGCTTTCACCGTCCTCGTCTTCCAGGCGAACCAGATGCGCCGGCACCCCGGTGGCCGCGCCCCAGTAGTAGATGCCCATCGCGCAGGCCGCCACGACCACTGTGTCGAAGGGATGGGTGAGTACGCCCATGCCGCCGAAGCTGCCGAGCCAGGACAGCACGATGGTCACGGCATAGAAGCCGATCAGCCACGCCGAAGAACGCACTTGTTGGGCCAGGCTCAGGTGTTGGGTCGGCACAAAGCGTCCGCACAGCAGGTACACCACGAACATCAGGATTTGCAGGCCGAGCAACCAGGACACAGTGCTCCAGCCAGACCAGTAGACGATCAGCGCGGCGATGATGAACGACACCGGGCCGAGGACACCCATGCGCTTGACCTTGAACGGGCGCGGCATGTCGGGCGCATTGCGGCGCAGGGCAGCCACGGACACTGGGGCGACGGCGTAGCTCAATACCAGCGCGGCGGAGACCACGTTGATCAGCGCTTCCCAGGAGGGGAAGGGCAGGGTCCAGAACACCGACAGGGCGAAGGTCAGCCACAGCGCCGGACGCGGGATGCCGGACTTTTCGTCAATGCGCGTGAAGATCTTGAAGAAGGTGCCGGTCTGCGCCCAGCCGTAGATCACCCGCGGTGTTGCGTTCATGTAGATGTTGCCGCAACCGCTGGGGGAGATCACCGCGTCGGCCACCACCAGATAAGCCAACCAGCCCACACCCAATGCCAGGGCGATGTCGCGGTAGGGCAGGGCCAGTTCCTTGGCCACGCCGGCCCAACCGTTGGCGAGCATTTCGGTGGGCACGCCGCCGAGGAACGCCACTTGCAACAACACATAGATGGCGGTGGACAGCAGTACGGAGAGGATCAGTGCAATCGGGATGGTGCGTTGTGGATTCTTCACTTCGCTGGCCACCGAGATGATCGGTGTCAGCCCCAGGTAGGCGAAAATAATGCCGCCGGCGGACACCGCCATCTCGACACCTGACAGCCCGAACGGCATGAAGCCCTGGGACTGGAAGTTCTCCGGTTTGAAGAAGGTGAACAGCACGCCGATCACCAGCAGCGGCACGATGAACTTGAACATGCTGATCAAGTTGTTGGCCTTGGCGAACGTTTTCACGCTGTAGTAGTTGAGCATGAAGAACAGGCACAGCAGGCCGAACTGGACCAGCCAGCCAAGCGCCGTTGGATTGCTGGAACCGGACTGGGTCAATGCGGGAAACCACGCAGCGGCATACTGGCGCGCGGCGACCACCTCGATGGCCACCAGGCTGGAAAACGCGATCAGCGTGATGAAGCCCATCAGGTAACCCAGCAACGGGCCGTGGGAGTAAACCGGGTAGCGAACCACACCGCCGGCCCGGGGCAGCGCTGCGCCAAGTTCACAGTAGACGATGCCCAGCAGCAGCACTGCAAAACCGCCCAGCAGCCAGGAAAAGATCCCCGCCGGCCCCGCGATGGCGGACACGTGACTGGCTGCGAACAACCAGCCGGAACCGAAGATGGCCCCCAGTCCGATAAACGTAAGGTCTATCAACGAAAGTTGTTTTTTGAACTTGCCTTGGCCTGACATGGCATCGCCTTCTTGTGAGTTATTGGATAGGCAGGTGTGCACTTCAAGACGCCCCGGTCGGTTTTGCCGAGGAGGGCGGTGGCCATAGAGTGAACTTGGCGGCGTGCCCGCGATTGATGTTTTCCTTGGGTGTCGATGACGAAATCAGCACAATGGGAAATGTCTGATTTTTGCGAGGGACCGGTTGATGACTCAGGATGCGTTTGCGCTGTTGTGCCAGGGCGACGACTCGAATCGCCCCGAATCCATCGAGCAACTGCTGGCAGGTGTCGCGCTTCTGCTGCCCATGCTGGATGTCATTCCGAATGCGGCGATCTTTATCAAGGATGTGCAGGCGCGCTATGTCATGGCCAACCGCACGCTGGTGCAACGCTGTGGCTTGAAGCAGCTAAAACCGCTGCTGGGGAAAACCAGCGCCGAGGTGTTCCCGGAGCAACTGGGGCCTGGTTACACCGAGCAGGACCGGCGGGTGCTGGAGCAGGGGCTGGTGCTGGAAGACCAGCTGGAGCTGCATCTGTACGGCAGCCGGGAACCCGGCTGGTGCCTGACCCATAAACGACCGTTGTATAACCGCCGCAATGAAATCATCGGTCTGGCGGGCATCTCGGTCGACCTGCAATCGGCCAGTGACACGCACCCGGCGTACCAGCGCCTGGCGGCAGTGGACGAGCACATTCGCGCGCATTTCAACCGTCGCGTCACCCTGGGCGAGTTGACGCGCATCGCCGGTATTTCCGTGGCGCAACTGGAACGCTACTGCAAGCGCGTGTTTCACCTGACGCCACGGCAGATGATCCAGAAGGTTCGCCTGGAACACGCGCATCGACTGCTCCACACCGATATGCCGATCACCGAGGTCGCCCTGCAATGCGGCTATACCGACCACAGTGCGTTCACCCGGCAGTTCAAGGCATTGACCGGTTTCACCCCGCGCCAGTACCGGCAGGCCACCGGTCATCAGCAGCCGTCCGGTCTGGATTAGCGACGCGCCGCCAATGGCCCTGTAAACTGGCCGCGCAAAAGGCGCCTGCCTCACCACCTCAAGCAAGAGAGTCCTCATGGCAAACCACGACCTGACCTTCACCCCTGATCCTGATGCGGATTCGATTTCCTCCGACGTTGTCGGTTTCGGCGGTGTGCTGGTCTCCACCCAGATCCCCACCCGCGCCGACGGCAGCCTGGAACTGGGCGACATCACCCTGCAAAGCGAATGCACCCTGCAAGCGCTGAAGGTCGCGCTGGAGCGAGCCGGCAGTTCCATGGACCGCGTGATGCACCTGACCATCTACCTCACCGACATGGCCGACCGCGCCGCGTTCAACGAGGTCTACAAGCGCTACTTCGCCAAACCCTGGCCGGTGCGCGCTGCTGTCGGGGTTGCCTCGTTGGCGGTTGAAGGCATGCGCGTGGAAGTGACCGCGATGGCGGCCAAGGCCTGATCACGGCAACACACACAATACTGTAGGAGCGAGCTTGCTCGCGATGAACCTGAGAGCGACTCGGGGCATCAGGTTGCCAGCGTTATCGTTGACGGCCATCGCGAGCAAGCTCGCTCCTACAGGGATTGAGGCCTGCTCAAAGCACCACCTGGCAGCGCACGGGTGCCGGTCAGGCGTTTCGCCGCTACAATGCACGCCTCGACCGTGACAAGCCTGACTAAAAAAACTATGTCTTTGCCCAAACATCACCTGGAATTGCTCAGCCCTGCCCGCGATGTCGCCATCGCCCGCGAGGCCATCCTGCATGGCGCCGATGCCATCTACATCGGTGGCCCGAGCTTCGGCGCCCGCCACAATGCCTGCAACGAAGTGAGTGATATCGCCCAATTGGTGGAGTTCGCCCGTCGCTACCACGCGCGGGTGTTCACCACCATCAATACCATCCTGCACGACAACGAACTGGAACCGGCCCGCAAGCTGATCCATCAGTTGTACGACGCCGGCGTCGATGCGCTGATCGTCCAGGACCTGGGGGTGATGGAGCTGGACATTCCGCCGATCGAGCTGCACGCCAGTACCCAGACTGACATCCGCACCCTGGAGCGGGCGAAGTTCCTCGATCAGGCCGGTTTCTCGCAACTGGTGCTGGCCCGTGAGCTGAATCTCCAGGAGATCCGCGCCATCGCCGACGAAACCGACGCAGCCATCGAGTTCTTTATCCATGGTGCGTTGTGCGTGGCGTTTTCCGGCCAGTGCAACATTTCCCACGCGCAAACCGGGCGCAGCGCCAACCGTGGCGACTGCTCCCAGGCCTGCCGTCTGCCGTACACCCTCAAGGACGAAAAGGGTGGGGTGATCGCCTACGAAAAGCACCTGCTGTCGATGAAGGACAACAACCAGAGCGCCAACATCCGCGCCCTGGTCGAGGCCGGCGTGCGCTCGTTCAAGATTGAAGGCCGCTACAAGGACATGGGCTATGTGAAAAACATCACTGCCTACTATCGTCAGCGCCTCGACGCCGTGCTCGAAGATCGTCCGGACCTGGCCCGTGCCTCCAGCGGCCGCACCGCGCACTTCTTCCTGCCCGACCCGGAAAAAACCTTCCACCGTGGCAGCACCGATTACTTCGTCACTGACCGCAAGATCGACATTGGCGCCTTTGATTCGCCGACCTTCACCGGTTTGCCGGTGGGTGTGGTCGAAAAAGTCGCCAAGCGTGACATGCAGGTCGTGACGCACGAACCGCTGTCCAACGGCGACGGCCTCAACGTGCTGGTCAAGCGTGAAGTGGTGGGGTTCCGCGCCAACATCGCCGAACCCAAAGGCGAATTCGAAGAGGACGGCGAGAAACGTTATCGCTATCGCGTCGAGCCCAACGAGATGCCGGAGGGGATGTACAAGCTGCGCCCCAATCATCCGCTGAATCGCAACCTTGATCACAACTGGCAACAGGCGCTGCAAAAGACCTCCGCCGAGCGTCGAATTGCCCTGAACTGGGTCGCTTGCCTGCGTGAAGAGCAACTGGAACTGACCGCTACCAGCGAAGAGGGCATCAGCGCCAGCGTCACCCTGGCCGGCCCGTTCGGCGCCGCCAACAAACCGGAACAGGCGCTGGAGCAATTGCAGGATCTGCTCGGCCAACTGGGTACCACGCAGTACCATGCCATCGACATCAAGCTGCACGCG
Source organism: Pseudomonas sp. GW823-FHT06E10 (assembly GCF_058794995.1). Taxonomy (NCBI): domain Bacteria; kingdom Pseudomonadati; phylum Pseudomonadota; class Gammaproteobacteria; order Pseudomonadales; family Pseudomonadaceae; genus Pseudomonas; species Pseudomonas sp. GW823-FHT06E10. Next base: position 24,835 of record NZ_JBXAHJ010000024.1, read on the forward strand.
CCGCAGGCGTACTTCATCCCCAACTCGCAGCTCAAGGCCCTGCGCCGTGAAGTGATCGACGCCTTGACCGAAGCGCGGATCGCCGCCCACCCGCGTGGCAGCCGTAAGGCCGAGACCACGCCGCCGCCGGTGTACCCGGAGTCGCACCTGTCCTTCCTGGCCAACGTCTACAACCAGAAGGCCCGCGACTTCTATCACCGCCACGGCGTCAAGCTGATCGACGCGGCCTACGAGGCCCACGAGGAAACCGGCGAGGTGCCGGTGATGATCACCAAGCACTGCCTGCGTTTCTCCTTCAACCTGTGCCCGAAACAGGCCAAGGGCGTGACTGGCGTGCGCACCAAGGTTGCACCGATGCAGCTGATACACGGCGATGAAGTGCTGACGTTGAAGTTCGACTGCAAGCCTTGTGAAATGCACATCATCGGCAAGATGAAAGGCCACATCCTCAACCTGCCGCAACCGGGCAGCGTGGTGGGGCACATCAGCCCCGAAGACCTGCTCAAGACCATCCCGCGCGCACCGCACTGAGTGACCGGTGAGTGCGCCGCAACGGCGCGCTCACCTGTTCCAGCCTGAAACCTCTTTTGCTGAATTCCAGACGCTGACGATAAACCTGGAGCTGGCGGTCGACACTATTTACAGGTATCGGCGACGGCCTTTTCAGCACGTTTGAATTCCTGTTTGACGTCGGTCGGGATGCGTTGCCTTTTCAGTTCCTGACCGAGGAAGGGTTGTTCGCCTCGGGACTGGACCTCAGCCTCCTCGGCCGTTATCTGCGCCTCGATGGCAGCGGCATGCTTGTCGATGACGGCATCGACCTCGGCTTCATTCCTGGCGGTATCGAGTGCCAGGACCAACTGGCCGGCCTCGGCTTTTTCGGCTTCGGCATAGGCTTCGACCGTCAACCCGGAGGCCAAGGCTCGCGCTTGGGTTTCCAGGTCATTCAGATGCTCCCGGGCGGCCTTGCAGACCGCTTCCTGTCGCTGGTTCTGGATGTGTTCCCAGGTGTTCAACCCATAAACCGCGGTCCCGAGTACCAGAAGGGTTGCAGCGGCCCCCATTAATTTGCCTTTCACTTTTGGCGCCCTCAAATGGCAAGGGAAGGGTGTTGCATAAACGATTCCCGATTCAATTCGAGTAAAGAAAAGCGTAGCAGAGCTGTTCGGGCTGAATGTGCGCCGATAAATCCCCGAGATCCGGCTCAACACTAAGCGCCTGTTTTAATGAACAATTTTTTTTGTTTGGGCTTCCCAGACGAGGAAAAAGTTGGTAAATTTGCGCCCACTCTTGCAGCGGCCCTCAGGGAACCAGCCGCGAGAGCAGGCAACAGGTCTTGTTGCCACTCAAGAAAGCGAGTGCCAGGCACTCATCGCAACAGATACAGGGGCGTCGCCAAGCGGTAAGGCAGCAGGTTTTGATCCTGCCATGCGTTGGTTCGAATCCAGCCGCCCCTGCCATTTTTTTATTCCTGCATAATCAGATAACACTCGACCGACGGTTATTATTCGTCGATTCGTTGGTTTTTTGCCTCCCGTTCCCCGGTCGCGCTGGCGCCACTACCGAAAGCGCTCCGGGATGGCCTCGGCAAACGGGTACCAGGAAAAATACGGCCTTGCCTCGTCGATGACCCGCTTGACCGAGGACCTTTGGGCCAACCTGTCGAAATAAGCACTCAAGTGGCGATGATCGCCGGGAAAGGGTACGAGGGTGCTGGCGTAGAACAGTGCCGGGGCGGCGGCACAGTCGGCCATGCTGAACGCGGGGCTGGCGACCCAGGTTCTTGCCGTCAGTTGACGTTCAAGCATGCCGTACGCCGTCATTAGCGCGGCGCGTTCGCGGGTCAGGTCGCCATTTGCGGCATTGATTCTGTCAGCGACGATCTTCTGCATCGGCACCTGGATGTGCAGGTCGAAAAAACGATCCCACAGACGCACCTCCAGCGCGGTTTCCCAGTCGTCCGGAACCAGATGCACCTGACCGGGATGAAGCCGGTCCAGGTACTCAATGATCACACTCGACTCCGGCACATCCTTTTGCCGGGCGTGATCGCGCAGCACCGGAAACTTGCCGATCGGCCACAGCGCTTGGAGCTCGGCCCGGTCAGCCTCGTTGCCCAGGTCTATGACCCTTTTTTCAAACTCGATTCCCAGCTCATAGAGAGCGATCAGCGCTTTGTGGCAGAACGACGAAAGCGGATGGAAATAAAGAGTCAGTGACATCCTGCTATTCCTCGGTGAGATGGAAACCACCTGATTATCCGTCGCTATCGGCCAATGCGCGAGGTGCTCCGCCCTGATGCCCGGCGCCTGCTGTTCGGGTTAGAGTACTAGTCTTCTGGCCTGAACATCAGGCATGCCACGTTTAGGGTCATATCGCCATGCACCAGATCGGACTCATTGTTTACCCCGGCTTCCAGGTTTTGGGCCTGGCCATGTGTGCCGCCTTCGAGTTGGCCAATAGCGCCGGCGACGAGCCGTTGTACCGCATTGCATTGCTGTCCGAGCCGGGTGGCCTGGTGCAAACGTCCGCCGGTTTTGCAGTGCAGACCGAAGCGTTCGACCAGCGCGCGTTCGATACGCTACTGGTCCTGGGCGACAACCTGATCCGCCCGACCACGCCGGGCATGTTGGAGTTTCTGCGCCGCGCCAGCCACGGCACCCGGCGTCTGGGCTCGATTTGCACGGGGGCGATTGCCTTGGCCCAGGCCGGTTTGCTTGATGGTCGGCGGGCGACCACCCACTGGGCGCATGTGTCGGCCTTTCGCAAGGCGTACCCGAACGTGAAGGTCGAGGAAGACCGGATCTTCATCAACGACGGCAACGTCTGGACGGCTGCGGGCATGAGCGCATGCGTCGATCTGGCGCTGGCCCTGGTGGAGAACGATCTGGGCATCGACGTTGCACGCAAGGTGGCGCGGCAATTGGTGGTGTATCACCGGCGTTCCGGCGGGCAGTCGCAGTTTTCGGTGATGCTGGAGCTGGCCCCCAAGACCGATCGCATACAGGCCGCGCTGAATTACGCCAGGCAGAATCTCAAGTCCGCGCTGTCGGTCGAGGAGCTGGCCAGTGCGGCCAATCTCAGCCCTCGGCAATTCAGCCGGGTGTTTCATGCCGAAACCGGCCAGTCTCCGGCCAAGGCCATCGAAAACCTGCGGGTGGAGTCGGCCCGGTTGATGATGGAAACCGGACGGCACTCTATCGATGCGGTAGCGACGGACACCGGCTTTGGTGACCGGGAGCGGATGCGCCGCGCTTTTATTCGTGCGTTCGGGCAGCCGCCGCAGGTGATTCAGCGTGCCAGTCGGGGCTGAATCGTGATGTCCTGAAAGGTGGTGTATACGACATTCAGGCCTTAATATTATTTGCGTAATATTTATCTCGTTGAAACCTTTCCCTCAATGAGATCACCGCCATGACCCTCGTCAAAGCCGCCGCCGTACAAATCAGCCCTGTTCTTTACAGCCGAGAAGGCACCGTCGACAAAGTGGTGCAGAAGATTCTCGAACTCGGCGAGCAGGGTGTGCAATTCGCCGTATTCCCGGAAACCGTGGTGCCGTACTACCCGTACTTTTCCTACGTGCAGTCGCCATTCGAAATGGCCGCCGAACACCTCAAGCTGCTGGACCAGGCGGTCACCGTGCCTTCGCACGCCACCGATGCCATCGGCGCTGCGGCCAGGCAAGCGGGGATGGTCGTGTCCATCGGCGTCAACGAGCGCGATGGCGGCACGTTGTACAACACGCAGTTGCTGTTCGATGCCGACGGCTCGCTGATCCAGCGTCGCCGCAAGATTTCCCCGACCTACCACGAGCGCATGATCTGGGGCATGGGCGACGGCTCCGGCCTGCGGGCCGTCGACAGCGCGGTAGGGCGCATCGGGCAACTGGCCTGCTGGGAGCATTTCAACCCGCTGGCCCGTTATGCCTTGATGGCCGATGGCGAACAGATCCATGCGGCCATGTACCCGGGGTCGTTTGCAGGTCCGCTGTTCGCCTCGCAAATGGAAGTCAGCATTCGTCAGCATGCTCTGGAGGCCGCGTGCTTTGTGGTCAACTCCACGGCGTGGCTGTACCCCGAGCAACAGGCGCAGATCATGGCCGACACCGGTTGCGCCATCGGTCCGATCTCCGGCGGTTGCTACACCGCGATCATCAGCCCGGATGGCTCGGTGCTGGGTTCGTTGCATGAAGGTGAGGGCGAGGTGATCGCCGACCTCGACATGGGCCTGATCGACAAGCGCAAGCGCATGATGGATTCCCGTGGACACTACAGCCGCCCGGAACTGCTGAGCCTGCTGATTGACCGCACGCCGCAATCCCATGTGCATGAGCGCAGCGCGCATCCAAAGCTGGCGGAACAGACCGGGCTGGAAGAGGTGATGGGTTAGTTCCGGGGAAAAAAACAGGGGACTTCATGGAAGTCCCCTTTTTGTTTGTCGGCGTTGCAGCTGTCGTTTCAGCGTCGCCAGAAGCAACGCGCCAGCAGCGCATCGATACCGAGCTTGCCGCCCCCCGACAGCAACAGCGGCGTGAGGGCCACAAGATAGATCAAAGGCAGCTTGAAGTTGCCGTAACCCTTGTTGCTGATGGCATAGCCTTGGGCAAGTTCATTGAGAGTGTGCCAGTCGGCGGGCCAATGGACGGCGGCGGTTGCGACGAGGGTCACCACCATCAGGCTCAGCGCCGAAAAACGTGTGCCCAGGCCCACCAGCAAGGTCAAGGCGAAGATCAGTTCGGCCCACATCGACAGTTCCCAGTTCAGCGTCGCTGGAAGGTGGTCGAACGGAAACGGGAAGCGCTCCTGGATATCGGCGAACCAGTTCTGGCCGTTGAATTTTTCCAGGCCGGACTCGAAGAATTCCCAGGCGAGAAACACCCGCAGCGCCAGGGGGGCAAACCAGTCGCCGGCACGGTCGAGGTTCAGGTGCAGGCCTTTGACGGCCGAAGAAACGGAAGTGTTCATGGGCGTAGTTCTCTTTCAGGTCAGGGCGGCGGGGCAACGGCATACCCCCGAGAGTTGAGCGCTTTGATCGGCTTGGCCAATCGACAGGCGTATTTCATCAATGGGGTGTATCTGCGGTGTGTCGTTGTGGCGGGGTTTTGAGTGCGGGGTGTGTCTGGGGTGGGGCTGTATACACTGAGATACGTAAACGGCCATCGCTTACCCCCTGTGGGAGCGAGCAGGCTCGCTCCCACAGGAAAATTGCTATACATTTTCTGGCCGCCCCCTGCATGGTGAAACCGCTTCATGTCTCTTGCGCTCGAACGTCTAGTCGCTGGCACGCCAATCCCTTTCGCTGGTAATCGTGTCACTGTCGTCAGCCCCGAACTGGCGCAACGCTTCCAGCCCGGTGACCACCTGCTGGTGGAGCAGGTCAGCGGCGAGTTGCTGCTGATTCCCGTGGCGGACCAGCAAGCGGCCAACGTCGCGATCGAGCGCGCCCAGGCGGCATTCACCGCGCTGTCGGCAGTGTCCGATCAAGCCATCAGCGCCTTCTTCGACCTGTTTGCCCAACGCCTGGAAACCGCGCAATGCTGGGCCTTGATCGAAGCCGCCAACCTGGCCGACATCGAACGGGCCAAGGCGCGCGGTCGTTCGACCACCCGGTTGCTGGCCGATGAGCGCATGCGTCGCGACATGATCGCCGGCCTGCGCGCCTGGCGCGATGCACCGGCCAGTCGTGGCAAGGTGATCAGCATCGTCGAGCACGACGGCTGGAAAGTCGAGCAAGTGGTCTCGCCGCTGGGCATCGTCGCGTTCGTCTTCGAAGGCCGGCCGAATGTGTTTGCCGACGCGGCCGGTGTGTTGCGCACCGGCAACACCGCCGTGCTGCGCATCGGCAGTGATGCGTTGGGCACCGCCCAGGCGATCGTCACCCATGCACTGAACCCTGCGCTGAGCGACGCCGGTTTGCCGGCCGGAGCCGTGTCGCTGGTGGAAAGTGTCAACCACGCCGCCGGTTGGGCGATGTTCGCTGACCGACGCCTGTCATTGGCAGTGGCCCGTGGTTCGGGTCGCGCCGTCAGCCAGTTGGGGAGCATCGCGCAGCAGGCTGGCACGGCGGTCAGCCTGCACGGCACCGGTGGCGCCTGGTTGATCGCCAACACCGATGCCGACGCCCCGCGCTTTGCCGCCGTGGTGCGCAACTCCCTGGACCGCAAGGTCTGCAACACCCTGAACGTCTGCCTGATTCACCGCGACCGCGCCGCTGAACTGGTGCCGCTGTTCCTCGACGCACTCAAGCAGGCCGGCACCGCACGGGGCCAGGGCTGCAAGCTGCATATCGTTGAAGGCAGCGAGTCGCACCTGCCGCAAGACTGGCTGGCTGCAACGGTCCAGGTATACCGTGCCGAAGGCTATCAGAGCGAGGCGCAGGCCGAGCCGTTGCCGGAAGATCAATTGGGCCGTGAATGGGAGTGGGAAGAAACCCCGGAAATCAGCTTGAAGATCGTCGACAACCTGGACGATGCCATTACCTTGTTTAATCGCTACAGCCCGCAATTCACCGTGTCATTGATCAGTGAAAGTGCCGAGGCTCAGGAGCGTTTCTACAACGCGGTCAACGCGCCTTTTGTCGGCAATGGCATCACCCGTTGGGTCGATGGCCAGTACGCGTTGAACAAGCCGGAACTGGGGCTTTCGAACTGGGAGAGCGGGCGCCTGTTTGCTCGCAGTGCGATTCTCTCGGGTGATGGCGTGTTTACCATTCGTAGTCGCATGACCCAGGTCGATCTGGGCGTCAAACGCTGAGATGGCGGAACTTGTGACTGCTGCAAGCCTGCTCCCACAGTTGATTTTTATTCCAACATAAAAAAGCCTGCTCCTTATCGGGAGCAGGCCTTGTTTATCAATAAGTCAGTTATGACTCATCTTAATCAGTAGAACCGGTCAATCACCCGAACTTCGTTCTGGTTCTGCATCGAGGCCCAGGCCTGTTTCAGGGTTTGCAGAACATTACCGATGAAGTCCTTGTCGGCCGCGGCCTTCTTGCCGACATAGCCCTGGCCGCGACGGTACATCTTCAGTCGGGCGAGCAGGTTCTGGTTGTTCTGGTCGAACTCTGCTTCATGGGCGTGCGGCGACAGGCAGTCGATATGAACCTGGCCACACTTGCTGATCCAGAGAATATGGTTGTCGTGGCTGTCTTTCTTTGCAGCGAAGATACGAGCCAGTTCATCGATAGTTGGTTGATTGTTCAGATTCATCATAAAGCCCCTTGACCAATTGGTGATCTTTCAAAGTTGATTCGCTAATACAGGTAGCCCATCGGTTAGTTGATCCCTGGCACCGAAACCAGGACGTCAGCGTTCGACCGCCTTATCGGGCGGGGTCCTGCGTCTGTTGCATGTAGTCGTGTTGAATAACTGCTACGCAATAGCGTCACAACGAAGAGAAGCGGCGAAAACCTTAAGGCCACTGCCGACATTTTCAGGGTCGGCCACAAGCTTCATGAGGATTGCTCGCCAAGACTTCTCGCCCTTGTACTGGACGTTCAGGCCAGGTCAGCTTCTTCAATCTGCCTTGTGGGCAGCGTGTATCCGGGAAAAACAGCTCGGCGGTCAGACGAGCTTGCTCAAACGTGTTGCCTGTACTCCCGATCGGGGAGACGTCTGCATCATGCAAGGGCAAATCGGAGGCGTCAACGGTTTTGTAGTGAATATTTTTAGTCACTACATATTGTCGGACAAAGCTGTTGGGAATTAGCGGGTGGAGTCGAAGGTGTGTCGGTCAGGACGACAAAGGCGGACACTCAAAGCGGTAAAAAGTGCAGGGATAGCGGTCTACCACCTGCTGATGCAAGGTGAGCCCGGCAACGTTGAGCCCCGGCATCACGGCGGCCCAGAACAGGCGCGCCGGCTGATTCGCCTCGATGTGGAAAATCTGCCATTGACCGGGGAACCGACTCAAGAGGGTGGAAACGACAAATCGCGCGACACCCCGGCCACGAAAGCGTCGACTGACAAACAGATAGCCGATGTTGTAGTCGGCACCGGATAGATGGACCTGGTTATCCACGGTCACGAAGCCGGCCAGTTCACCGTCGACCTTGATCAGGAAGGGTCGGGTAGCCGGGTTTCGCCAGTAGTCGGGCATGGGCAGGATGTTGAAGAAACCGTATTCGCCCAGTTTCAGCGGTAACCATTCGCTGAAGTCGTAGGTATAGAACTGCATAAGGTTCTCGATGGTTTCCAGTTCATCGCGTTGGGCGGCGTGCAGTTCTATCGAAGGCATACGGGTTGGCTCCAGTTACGCCGGGGCAGGTACACCCTTCATTATGGTTGGCCACAAGGTTCGGTGTCGGGTTCAGGTTTTGCTTGCCGGCTTTGCCCCGCGCCTGGTGCCGCTCGATGGTTTGCGCGGGGCGCTCTTGCGCTTTTTCTTCCATGGGGTTGCGGCGCGCCCGCCGGGCGGTGGACCACTGATGGTCAGGCTCAGGCCGGCACAGCGACTGACCTGCTTGCTCATCCACGCCGCCTGTTTGGTGACGAACTCTTCCAGGCTCATTTCCCCGCTTTGCACCATGTCCAGCGCCTGCTCCCAGATCGCCGTGGTGCCCGGATCGGCGATGGCCCGGGGTACGGCGTCGATCAGGCTGAACGCGGCCGGCGTGGCGGCCAGGGCCTTGCCGTTCTTGACCAGATAACCACGGTCGAGCAGGCCCTGAATGATCGACGCACGCGTCGCTTCGGTGCCGATGCCGGTGGTGTCCTTGAGCTTTTGCTTGAGCAGCGGGTCTTGCACCAGTTTGGCGACATTCTTCATGGCCTTGATCAGGTCGCCTTCCGTAAACGGCTTTGGCGGTTGCGTCCAGAGGTCCTTGAATTGCACGCCGGCCACTGCGCAGTCGATGCCTTCGGCCAGGTTGGGCAGAGTCTGCGGTGCCGGGGCTTCGCGCCCCTTGGCCGGAGCCAGTGCTTCGGGCAGGGCGCGTTTCCAGCCCGGCTCGATGATCTGCTTGCCGACAGCGCGCAAGGCCTCGCCGGCGCAGTCGAAATCGGCCTGGGTGCGGTCGTATTCGTGATTGGGCAGGAACTGCGCCAGGTATCGGGCGCGGATCAGGGTGTAGACCGCACGCTGTTTGCCCGCCAGACGTTCGAGGTTCTTCGCCGCAGCCGTGGGGATGATGCCGTGGTGAGCGCTGACCTTGGCATCGTTCCAGGCCCGTGAGCGCCGTTGCGGATCAAGGTGATCGTGCAAGGCGTTCAACGCCGGATCGGCCTGGCGCAATGCCGCCAGAATGGCCGGAGCCTCGCTGTGCTGACTCAGGGGCAAGTAGCCGCAATCACTGCGCGGATAGGTAATGACTTTGTGGGTCTCGTACAGCGCCTGGGCAATGTCGAGGGTTTCCTGGGCGCCGAGGCCGAGTTTCTTTGAGCAGACCTCCTGCAGGGTACCCAGGTCGAACGGCAGTGGGGCCACTTCGCGCATCCGTTCGGTGCGCAGTTTGATCACCCGCGCACTGGCCGCGCCGCTCATGGCGGCCGCAGCTTGTTGCGCCAATGCCTGATTCAGACAGCGGTCCTGGTCGTCGCATAGCTCGGATGCCGCGCGCCATTGCGCCGTGAACGCGGTGCCGTTGTGCAACAGTTGCACGTCGATGGCCCAATAGGGGACGGGCACAAAGTCGGCGATGCTGCGATCGCGATCCACCACCAGGCGCAAGGTCGGCGTTTGCACCCGGCCGACCGGCAACACGCCTTGATAGCCAGACTGGCGCCCCAGCAGGGTGAACAGCCGACTCATGTTCATGCCGATCAGCCAGTCGGCCCGGGAACGCCCCAGGGCCGAGTGATAGAGGCTGAAGGTCTCGTTCCCCGGTTTGAGGGCCGCGAGGGCCTTGCGGATGGACGCATCGTCCAGCGCCGACAACCAGAGCCGGCGGATCGGCCCGCGATAGCGGCAATGCTCCACCAGTTCCCGGGCGATCATCTCGCCCTCGCGGTCGGCGTCCGTGGCAATGATCAGTTCGGACGCCTCACCGAGCAGGCGCTTGACCGCCTTGTACTGGCTGGCGGTGCGCGGCTTGACGGTCATTTTCCATTTTTCGGGAATGATCGGCAGGTCGGCCAGCACCCAGCGCTTGTAGCGCGCGTCGTAGGCATCCGGCGGTGCGGTTTCCAGCAAGTGGCCGATGCACCAGGTCACCGTGACGTCCGTTCCCAGCCAACAGCCATCGCCCCGGCGCCGGGCGCCGAGGACTGCTGCAATGTCTTTGGCCTGGGAAGGTTTTTCACAGAGGTACAGCCGCATAACCACCATCGTCGATCAATGTGCCGGAGATGCACAGAATGGCGCTTGATGAACGATGGAGCAATCTTTATCTGTATGGATGTACAGGTTTGTGTGTCGCTCCCGTTCGGCTGCGAAGCAGTCGCGAGGGTAAAACTTGGGTTATACCTGATAAATCGTGGTTTCAGGTTTTGGGGGCTGCTGCGCAGCCCATCGCGGGCAAGCCACGCTGCCACATCGATTTGCAGGTCCATTACCGTCATGAGGAACGTTTTCCATGAAAAGCTCCGGTCCTAGCCCTGTCATCACCATCGCCGAGCAGCCTGGCTGTCTGTTGGTAAAATTTCACGGCATTCAAGTGGCCGCCTCGGCGCGGGCCCTGGTGTTGCTGGAGGCCAACTACCCGCCGGTGTACTACGTGCCGCGAGAGGACATCGACGAGAAGTATTTCGCCCGCACCGACCACACCAGTTATTGCCCCTACAAGGGCGATGCCAGTTATTTCAGCCTGCAGGTGCCGGGGCATGAAAGCGCCAACGCGGTGTGGAGTTACGAAAACCCCAAGATATCTGTCGAACAGATTCGAGAGTACGTGGCGTTCTACCCGGATCAAGTGAAGTTCGAGCTGCTTGATGCCGAGGTTTGATTGTCGTTTTCAAGCGATAAGACAGTCACGATTCAACGGTTATCCCCCAGATCGGCAAATTCCGGAATGTCCTTCTGCTCACTCGGACATTCTGGATTGCCCCCATGGCTATTGCCAATCAGCTCTTACAAATATGACAATGCGAGTCATTATCACTCGCGAATTATTCCACTCTCATGTCCGCCAATGATTTATCCCTGCGCAGCGCCGTCAACGACCTGTATTGCGACCATCACGGTTGGCTCCATGGCTGGCTGCGCAAGCGTCTGGGGAACGCGTTCGATGCCGCGGACCTGGCGCAGGACACCTTTGTCCGGGTGATCAAGGCACGCAGCGCACTGGAGATCCGCGAGCCGCGGCCTTATCTGTCAATGATCGCCAAGGGGTTGTTGATTGATCTGTTTCGCCGCCGCTCGCTGGAGCAATCCTATCTTGAAGCGTTGGCCGCCACTCCCGAACGGCAACAGCCATCGCTGGAGGAACAGGCGATTTTGCTGCAAGCACTGATGGAGATTGATCGGTTGCTGCAAGGACTGGGGCCGAAGATCAAGCAGAGTTTCATCCTCTCGCAGTTCGATGGCCTGACCTACCCACAAATCGCCGAGCGCCTGGGCGTCAGCGTGCGTACGGTAAACAACCACATGGCCAAGGCCATGGAGCATTGCTGTCTGATGCAAATCCAGTTGCAGCTCGCATGAGCCTGTCGCCCGCCGAACTGAAAGCGATCAGCAGCGCCGCGCAGTGGTACGCGCGGCTTCACTCCGGTGTTGCAACGGATGCCGATCAGGTGGCCTGGCGCGCCTGGCTGGCGGCTGATCCTGGGCATCACCAGGCCTGGCAGCGCATGACCGACGTCGGTGAGCAGATGGCTCGGGTTCCGGGTGCACTGGCTGCGCCGGCCTTGCGCGGAGCCGATCGATCCCGTCGCCAGGTGCTGCGCAGCGTGCTGGTGCTGGCGTCGGCGGGCTCCCTCGGGTGGTTGGGCTGGCGCAGTGAGGTAACCCGGGACCTGTTCGCCGACTACCGCACGGCCATCGGCGAGCGCCGGGAATTTCGCCTGGCCGATGGCAGCTCGCTGCTGCTCAACACCCAGACGTCGGTCAACCTGCGTTTCGATGGCCGGCAGCGGGTGCTGGAGTTGCTGGCGGGGGAAATTCTCGTTTCGACCGCCGTCGACCCGGCGCAGCGGCCGTTCAAGGTTGTCACTCGAGATGGCGAGGTCCGGGCGTTGGGCACGCGGTTTATCGTCCGCTCCCAGGCACGCGGCAGCGAAGTGGCGGTGCTGGAAAAGGCCGTAGAGGTGAGCGTGTCACCATCGAAGGCACGGCTGGAGGCTGGTCAACGCATGGCCTTCGGTCCTGCCGGGTTGGGTGCAATGCAATCGAGCGATGCCTCGGTCGGGGCGTGGCGTCAGGGCAGCATTATTGCGATCAACCGCCCCTTGGCCGAGTTGCTGGCCGATCTTTCGCGCTATCGCAGGGGTGTTCTGCGCTGCGATTCGAGCATCGCCGACCTGAAGGTTTCCGGTTCTTTTCCGATTGACGACACAGACTTGGCGCTGGCAGCGCTGGAGAGTGGTTTGTCGTTGCGTGTCACCCGCTACAGCCGCTATTGGGTCAATGTTTCCGGTGGTGCTACGGGATAATCCGCGACGCCGATAAAAATAATTTCTGCTCCATTGCACTATTCATGCGCATCGTTCGGCTCATCCCCCAATGAGTTTTTATTGATCGTTTGGGGGAGGGTAAGCATGTTTCGGGTGTACCAGTCTGGTCGTCTGGCGACCGCGGTGAAGTTCGGATTATTGGCGGCTACGACAACCGGTTCATGGTCTGCTGCAACGTACGCCGCGCCGGTGCCGGCGCAACAACAGCGTTCGGTTCAATCCTTCGATATCGCCGGCGGCAGCCTGACTGAAGTCCTCAGTCGTTTTGCCAGCGCGGCAGGCGCGGCCATTTCGTTCGATGCGCGGCAAACCGACGGTTTCAGTTCCCCCGGGCTGAAAGGCTCTTTCGGTGTCAGTGAAGGCTTTGCACGCATACTCGGAGGCAGCGGCCTGCAAGCCGAGCCCCAGGGCAACGGTACTTACATGCTGCGGGCGGCGCCTGTGTCCGGTTCGGCGCTGGAACTGGGCGCCACCAACATCAATGGGCAGGAGCTGGGCGCGACGACCGAGAACAGCGGGTCGTACACCACCGGAGCGATCACTATCGGCAAAGGCGAACACTCCCTGCGGGAAACACCGCAATCGGTGACGGTGATGACCCGCAAGATGCTCGATGACCAGAACCTCAACACCATCGATCAAGTGATGGAGAAGACCCCGGGCATCACCGTCTACGACTCGACCATGGGCGGCAAATACTTTTACTCGCGCGGTTTCCGCATGTCCGGCCAGTACCAGTACGACGGCGTGCCACTGGACATGGGCAACCTCTACGTTCAGGCCGACAGTTTCAGCGGGGACATGGCGTATTACGACCGGGTAGAAATCCTGCGCGGTGCCGCCGGCATGATGAAAGGCGCGGGCGGCACGGCGGGCGGTGTGAACTTCGTGCGCAAACGCGGGCAAGCGACGCCTCACACCGAGATCACCTTGTCGGGCGGCAGTTACGACAACTATCGCGCACAGGTCGACACCGGCGGCCCACTGAACGATTCGGGCACCCTGCGCGGCCGCGCCGTGATTGCTGAGCAGAGCCGGCATTACTTTATCGACGATGCCAGTCGCAAGGACCAGGTGTATTACGGCGCGCTCGATGTCGACTTGAGCCCGGACACCACGCTCGGACTGGGCCTGGCCTATGAAGATGTCGACGCCAACCCGTGCTGGGGCGGGTTGCCGCGCTACAAGGATGGCAGCGACCTCAAGCTCAGTCGTTCAACCTGCCTCGATCCGTCGTGGAACACCTGGCGCAGTAAACGCACCACCGTCTTCAGCGATCTCAAACACCAGATCAACGAAGACTGGGCATTGAAAGTCGCCAGCGTTTACACAAAAAACACCCAGGACATCAAATACGCGTTCGCCTCCGGGGCGGTAACGCCTGGCGTGGATACCACCGGTGTGCTGGGCAGCATGTACGACTACGATCAAGTCGACTACGGCCTCGACGCCTACGTGGATGGCAAGTTCGATGGGTTCGGCCTGCAACACGAACTGGTGGTGGGTTTCAATGCCAGTCGTTCGAACAAGGACGACTTCTACTCGGTGGCGTTTCTGCCGCAACGGCAAAATGTGTTCAATCCCGACAAACATATTCCGGAGCCGGACGACAGTTTCTTCATCGACAACTCGTCTCGTGGCGGTCCGGTCGATAGCGTGACCAAACAGAAGGGGGCTTACTCGACCTTGCGCCTGAAACTGGCTGAACCGTTGACCTTCGTCGTTGGCAGCCGCGTGAGCTGGTACAGCTCCAATACCGATTCGGTGTTCATCAGGTCGGGTACGTCCGAACACGCCAGCACCAAGGAAACGGGGCAGGTCACACCTTTTGCCGGGCTGTTGCTTGACCTCAATGAAAACCTCACGGCCTATACCAGCTATGCGGAAATCTTCACGCCCCAGGGTAACTTGCGGGCCGAAGACGGCTCGACCCTCAAGCCTCTGGTGGGCCAGAGCTATGAACTGGGGATCAAGGGGGCGTGGTTCGACGGTCGCTTGAACAGCTCTTTCAATCTGTTTCGCACGATCCAGAAAGACCAGGCGCAAACCGACTACAACTCGTCTTGCTCATCCTCTGACGGCTATTGCTACGTCAATGCCGGCAAGGTCCGGGCCCAAGGCTTCGAGGCGGAAATCAGCGGTGAAGTCATTGAGCGATTGCAATTGCTGGCGGGTTACACCTACACCCAGACCAAGACCCTGGATGACATCGACACGAGTCTGAACGGCGCTGCGTTCAACAGCTATGTGCCTCGACATGTATTGCGCATGTGGGGCGACTACACCCTGAGCGGGTCTCTTGAAAGGTTCAGCATTGGTGCCGGCGTCAACGCGCAGAGCGATAACTTTCGGGTTTCACCCAACAGTGCAAAAAAGATCAGCCAGTCGGGTTATGCCGTCTGGAACGGTCGCATAGGCTATCGCATTGACGACACCTGGTCGGTTGCGCTAAACGGCAACAACCTGTTCGACAAGCGTTACTACGCCACGATCGGGACCGAGACGTTTGGCAATTACTACGGTGATCCACGCAACTTCATGGTGTCGGTCAAGGCCAGCTTCTGACGCTGCGCAACCCCCTGTAGGAGCGAGCTTGCTCGCGATGGACTCGAAAGCGCCGTGTTTAACCAGTAAACACGTGTTTTCGTTAACGACCATCGCGAGCAAGCTCGCTCCTACAATGTCAGGTCAGGTCAGTTTTTATCGAGATCGACGTTGCGCGTCTCACGCAGGCAAATCATCCCCACCACCAGGCTCACCCCGGTGATCACCACCGGATACCACAGCCCGTAGAAGATATCCCCGGTGTACACCACCAACGCGAACGACACGGTCGGCAGGAAGCCGCCGAACCAGCCGTTGCCGATGTGGTAGGGCAGGGACATCGAGGTGTAGCGGATGCGGGTCGGGAACAGTTCGACCATCAACGCCGCCAGCGGGCCGTAGCACATCGCGGAGATGATGATCAGCGCGACGATCAGCGCCACGATCATCGGCTTGTTGATCTGCTGCATGTCCGCCTGTTGCGGGTAACCGGCGAGGGTCACGGCACCGCGCAGGGCGGCTTCGTCGAACCCGTCGATCTTCACGTCACCGACGCTCACCTGCACGTCACTGCCGGCCGGTGCGACAGCACTCTGGTACGGCAGGCCCTGCTTGACCAGGAAGGTCTTGACCTTGTCGCACGGGCTGTCGAATTTCGCCTTGCCCACCGGGTCGAACTGGAAGGTACAGGTGGCCGGGTCGGCCATCACGGTGATCGGTGCCTGGCGGCTGGCCTGGTCGATGGCCGGGTTGGCGTAGTGGGCCAGGGTCTTGAAGATCGGGAAGTACAGGGCGGTGGCCAGCAGCAGGCCGATCATCAGCACCGGTTTACGCCCGACCTTGTCCGACAGCCAGCCAAAGAAAATGAAGAAGGGGGCGCCGATGGTCACGCTGACGATCAGCAAACCGTTGGCCACGGCCGGGTCCATTTTCAGGAACTGGGTGAGGAAGAACAGCACATAGAATTGCGCGGCGTAGAAGGTCACCGCTTGCCCGGCATTGATGCTGAACAGGGCGATCAACACCACCTTGAGGTTTTCCCACTTGCCGAAGGAGTCGCGAATCGGCTGTTTGCACAGCTTGCCTTCTTCTTTCATTTTCACGAAGGCCGGCGATTCATGCAGGCTCAGGCGAATCCAGGTCGAGATGCCCAGCAGCACGATGGAAAACAGGAACGGAATGCGCCAGCCCCAGACTTCGAACTGATCGCCGGTGAAGTAACGGCAGCCCAGCACCACCAGCAGCGACAGCAGCAGGCCCAGGGTCGCGGTGGATTGAATCCAGCTGGTGTGGAAGCCGCGCTTGCCGATGGGCGCGTGCTCGGCGACGTAGGTCGCGGCGCCGCCGTATTCACCGCCCAAGGCCAGGCCCTGGAGCATGCGCAGCACCACCAGGATGATCGGCGCGGCGATGCCGATGCTGGCGTAGGTCGGCAGCAGCCCGACGCAGAACGTCGCCAGGCCCATGAGGACGATGGTGGCGAGGAAGGTGTACTTGCGCCCGATCATGTCCCCCAACCGACCGAACACCAGCGCGCCGAACGGCCGCACGATGAAGCCGGCGGCGAAGGCCATCAACGCAAAGATAAACGCCGTGGTGTCGTTGACCCCGGCGAAAAACTGCTTGCTGATCACCGCCGCGAGGGCGCCATAGAGGAAAAAGTCATACCACTCGAAGACTGTCCCGAGGGACGAGGCAAAGATGACTTTCTGGGTTTCCTGACTGGTGCCCGCGCTACGCACGGCTTCCAGGGTTTGAACGTTCTCTGACATACCGGTATCCCTCACAGTGATTGTTTTTGTTGTTCCACTGCCGGCACCGGCCTTGTGGGCGGGTGCCGCTACTGCGATGTATCGGGTGTATCCGCTACTTGTAGGAGCGCGCCTGCTCGCGATGGTCGTCAACGATAACGCTGCAAACCTGACACCCACGTGCGCTCTCAGGTTCTTCGCGAGCGAGCTCGCTCCTACAGGGGGGCGCACAGGATTCAGGGGTGTGCGATCAGTTCCATTGTCGGTGTGATGCTCCTTGTGGCGGGGTTGAGGATCAATTGTGCAGCCTTCTCGGCAATCATCAGCGTCGGCGAGCAGGTGTTGCCGGAGGTGATGCGCGGCATGATCGAGGCATCGGCAATGCGCAGGCCGGGAATGCCATGGACCTTGAGTTGCGCATCGACCACGGCGTCGGCGTCATTGCCCATGCGGCAGGTGCCCACCGGATGGAAAATCGTGGTGCCGATCCGCGCGGCGGCTTCGTGCAACTGTTCTTCGCTTTGCAGGCTGTCGCCGGGCAGGTACTCCACCGGATTGAAGACACGCAGGGCCGGGGCGGCGACGATGCGCCGGGTCAGGCGAATGGCATCGGCGGCGACCCGCAGGTCTTGCGGGTGGCTTAGGTAATTGGGTTGGATCAGCGGAGCTTCTTGCGGATCGGCCGAGCGGATTTCCACCCGGCCACGGCTTTGCGGACGTAGATCGCAGACCGACGCGGTGAACGCCGGGAAGGCATGCAGCGGTTCGCCAAAGCGTTCCAGCGACAGCGGCTGCACGTGGTATTCGAGGTTGGCTGAAGTCTGCTCCGGCCCCGAGCGGGCAAAGGCGCCCAACTGGCTCGGCGCCATGGACAGCGGGCCGCTGCGGTCATAAAGGTAGCGCAGGCCCATGCCCATCTTGCCCCACCGGCTGCCGGCGATCTGGTTCAGGGTGCGGGCATTTTCCAGCTTGTAGATCAACCGTAGTTGCAGGTGATCTTGCAGGTTGCCACCGACGCCGGGTAACTCATGGGCGACGCCAATGCCCAGCCGCTCAAGCAGTGGACGCGGGCCGATGCCGGAGCGTTGCAGGATGCTGGGCGAACCGATCGAGCCGGCACACAGGACGATCTCCTTGCGCGCCTTGAAGGTTTTTGTCTGGCCTTGCCAGCGGGCGCTGACCGCCGAGGCACGGCCATTGTCCAGCAACACGCGGTCGACTTCGACACCGGTGAGCACGGTGAGATTGGGACGTTGGCCAATGGGTTTGAGAAAGGCCTTGGACGCGTTCCAGCGGATGCCGGCCTTCTGATTGACCTGGAAATAACCGCAACCTTCGTTATCGCCCTGGTTGAAGTCATCGATGCTGGCGATGCCGCTTTGCTCGGCGGCACTGCGGAACGCATCGAGAATCGGCCATGACAGGCGCTGGCGTTCGACCCGCCATTCGCCCGCGGCGCCGTGAAACTCGGCGGCGCCGGCAAAGTGATTTTCACTCTGCTTGAACAGTGGCAATACGTCTCGCCAGCTCCAGCCGGGATTGCCGTCGGCGGCCCAGCCGTCGTAGTCGCCGGCCTGGCCGCGCATGTAGATCATGCCGTTGATCGAGGAGCAGCCCCCCAGCACCTTGCCGCGCGGGTAGCTCAGGGCGCGGCCTTGCAGGCCCGGTTGCGCTTCGGTCTTGAAGCACCAGTCGGTGCGCGGGTTGCCGATGCAGAACAGGTAACCCACGGGGATGTGAATCCACGCATAGTTGTCGCGACCACCGGCCTCGAGCAGCAACACGCGATGTTGCGCATCGGCCGACAGTCGATTGGCCAGCAGACACCCGGCCGGCCCGGCCCCGACCACGATGTAATCGAATTCATCTAGGGAAGCCTGCATCCCTGACCTCGTGTTGTTGTTTTTGTTGTCTGTCATCCTAGTTGTTAGCTTTCGTCAAAAGAATGTTAGTTTTTGCGCAGCTGCTGTGCGTTTTTAAACAGCGTTCCGAACGGCAACGAACAAGGACGATTCATGTTCGACTGGAATGACCTGCGGTTTTTTCTCGAATTGCAGCGCAGCGGGCGTTTGCTCACGGCTGCCCGTCGCTTGAACACCACCCATGCCACCGTGGCGCGGCACATCGAGGCCATCGAAAAAAGCCTCGGTACGGCGCTGTTCGTCCAGCACGCCCAGGGTTACGAGATGACCCCGGCCGGCGAGGCGTTGCTTAAACAC
Organism: Pseudomonas sp. GW823-FHT06E10; assembly: GCF_058794995.1. Taxonomy (NCBI): domain Bacteria; kingdom Pseudomonadati; phylum Pseudomonadota; class Gammaproteobacteria; order Pseudomonadales; family Pseudomonadaceae; genus Pseudomonas; species Pseudomonas sp. GW823-FHT06E10. The sequence continues at coordinate 43,893 of NZ_JBXAHJ010000024.1, forward strand.
GCCGAGGCGATGGAGAACGTGGCGCTGCTGGCACAGGAGGAAATCACCCAATCCACCGCGCCGCTGGGCAAGATCCGCGTCGGCGTGACGGAAGGGCTGGGCATCATGTTTCTGGCCAGTCGCATGAACGGTTTGTTCGAGCGCTATCCGGGGTTGGAGGTGGAACTGGTGGCGGTGCCGCGTTTTGTCAGCATCCTCAACCGCGAGGCGGAAATCAGCATCCACCTTGAGCGCCCGGCCGCCGACATGCTGGTCACCCGCAAACTCACCGACTATCGCCTGGCGTTGTATGCCAGCCAGGACTATCTCGATCGTTCGCCGCCGTTGCGCAGTCGGGAGGACCTAGGGCGTCATGCGTGGATTGGCTATGTCGATGATTTGCTGTTCAGCCAGGAACTGATGTTCCTCAACAGCTTCTGCCGCAACCCACGGGTGGTGTTTCACAGCACCAGCGTGATCGCCCAGCAACAGGCGGCGCGCTCAGGCCTGGGGATCGCCGTGCTGCCGTGCTACATGGCCAGCGCTGATCCCGGTCTGGTGCCGCTGCTGCCGGACGAAAGCATCCAGCGCAGCTACTGGATCAGCACCCGCCGGGAGCTGCACAAATCGGTGCGGCTGCGGGTGCTTTGGGATTATGTGGTGGAGTTGTGTGAGCGGGAGCAAGGGTTGTTGCTCGGGCCAACCTCCTACGGTGCCTGAACGGACGCGATCGCGAGCAAGCTCGCTCCCACAGGGTGCTGTGTTGTCACACATTTTGCGAACGAAGCTAAACCAATGTGGGAGCGAGCTTGCTCGCGATGGCGGCAGCACATCCAATATCCATCTTGGGGCTCAAGCAAGAATCTCGAACGCCGTGCTGGCCAGCCGTTCACCATTGACCATGATGTGCACCGCATGGCGCCCCGCATAATGCCGGCGGGTGGTGAGTTCCTTGATCTGCTGACCACGGCTGACGGCTTCGACGGCGTTGCCCGGCAGCGTCAGCGCCTTGAGCTTGAACACCTTCGCCGAGGTGCTGCCGTTGGCCTTGACGTAATCGATGGCGTAGTCGATTACCAGGCGCTGGCTGCTTTGAACGGTGGATTTGACGGCAAACGACAGGGTGATTTTTTCTCCGAGGCCAATCACCGGCGGTTCGACTTTTACATCAACGATCTCGACTTCAGGCTTGCCGCCCGCGCCGATGATCGCCAGTGCCCGCCGGTTGCCCTGTTTGATCAGGCTGCGCAGGGCGTGTTTGGCGATCCATGCGGTGTGCCGGTTGTCCAGCGACCAGCCTTCGATCAGGTCCAGCACCCAGTCGGGATGATCCTTGGTGATGTCGTTGAGGTGGTTGGCCACGGATTTGCATACGTACAGGCTCGTATCGGCCTTGAGGTTGTCGAGGATGTTCGCGGCCAGTGTCGGATCGGCCTGGATGGGCTCCAGCCGGAATGACCAGGGCAGGCGTGGCCGGCATCCTTCGCTGGCCAGGCGCCGCACATGCTCGTTGTCATCCAGCGACCAGGCATGCATCAGCTTGAGCGAGCGCTCGAGGTCACTGCGCAGAAAGTAACGGATTGCGAACTCCGAAGAGCCAAAAGCGGTGAAGTACTTCAGTGCGTCCATCGACTGATCGAACGCATGGGCGCCGTAGCTGGCGACATAGTGCGGCAGGCACATGCTGACGAAGCCGCTGTTCAGGCGCGGGGCGAGGGCGCGCAGCACCTGCAGCGACGCTTCATAGTCCAGCGGCAACACCGCGTGCAGGCATTCGCTGACCCGGGCCATGCGCTGCATGACACTGAGGTCTGCCAGGCCGGTTTGGGCAAGCTTCAGGAAGCGTCTGGCCTCGAATTCCGGATACACCGCCGTTATTTCGGTGGCGATGTGCTGGAGACGCTCGGTGTTGAAGATTTCCTTGAGGGCGGGGGCAGGTTGGTCAGTCATGGTGGATTCCTTTGAAATGATTGTTTATCCAATGCACCGCGTTATCGTTCTTCGCGAGCAAGCCCGCTCCCACAAGGGGGCTCTGTCAGGCTCAATATTTGTGAACACCCAAGATCCAATGTGGGAGCGGGCTTGCTCCGGGCGGCGTTCCGACGAAGGGGCCCTCAAATCCACCTCAATTCTTGCCCGCTTGCTCTTGCAGGTGATCCGACTCGAATAACCTGGCCAGTTCCGCCCGCGCTTCCTGCGCCGTCTGCATCACTTTCACCGCGTCGTCATACACCGCATGCTGGGCTTCGAGCACCACTTCGTCGTGCTGCTTGAAGCGCTTGATCCGCGCATCCGCCTGAGCCTGGGTCAATCCCAGCCCGATCAGGGTTTGCCGGCTCATTTCCAGGCTCGAATAAAAGGTTTCGCGCACGGCGTGTGCGCCGACGTCCATCAGCCGGTGCACATGCTGACGGTTACGGGCGCGGGCGATGATTTTCATATGCGGATAGAGCTTGCGCACCAGCTCGGCGGTCTTGATGTTGGTGTCCGGGTCGTCGGTGGCGATCACGAAGTACTCGGCTTCCCCGACCTTGGCCGCGTTGAGGATTTCCGGGCGCATCGGGTCGCCGTAGAACACCGGCACGCCACCAAAACTGCGGGACAGTTCGATGGTTTCCACCGAGGTGTCGAGGGCCACGAACTTGATGTTCTGCGCGCGCAGAATCCGCGCAACGATCTGGCCCATGCGCCCCATGCCGGCGATCACCACCCGTGGCGCGTCGGCGTCGATTTCGCGGAACTTCTCCGGCACTTCCACCGGTTGCACTTTCGGGCTGACCAACCGTGCGCAGAGCAGCAGCAACAAGGGTGTCACGGCCATGGACAGGGTGATGGTCAGCACCAGCAAGTCATACAGTTCTGCCGCGAACAGCCCGTGATCTCGCCCGATCTTGAACACCACAAAGGCAAATTCACCACCGGCCGCCAGCACGATACCCAGGCGGATCGCGCTGACGTTCTTCAAGCCTCCGGCCAATCGACCGACAATAAACAGCAGCGGCAGTTTGATCGCGATCAGCAACAGGGTCAGGCCCAGCACAGCCATCGGCATGCTCAGCAGCAAACTCAGGTTCGCCCCCATGCCGACACTGATGAAAAACAGCCCGAGTAACAGGCCCTTGAACGGTTCGATCTGGGCTTCCAGTTCATGGCGATACTCGGAGTCCGCCAGCAACAGGCCGGCGAGGAAGGCGCCCAGGGCCATGGAAATCCCGACCAGTTCCATCAGCCATGCTGTGCCAATCACCACCAGCAACGCCGTGGCGGTGGAGACCTCTGGCAACGCGGTTTTGGTCACCACGCGAAACACCGGTCGCAGCAGATAGCGCCCACCGATCACCACGACGGCGATGCTGGCCAGCACTTGCAGGCCGTGGTTCAGATTTTCGCTGACGGTGGTGCTGTGATCGCCACCGGCCAGCAACGGCACCATGGCGATCAAGGGGATCGCGGCGATGTCCTGAAACAACAGGATCGCGAACGCCAGCCGCCCGTGGGGGCTGGTCAGTTCCTTGCGTTCAGCCAGGCTTTGCAGGCCGAACGCCGTGGACGACAGCGCCAGACCCAGGCCCAGGACGATCGCGGTGTTCAATGGCTGGCCAAACAGCCACAGCGCCACCACGCCGATCATCGAACCCGTCAGCAGCACTTGGGCCAAGCCCACGCCGAACACTGATTTGCGCATCACCCACAAGCGTCGCGGTGACAGTTCCAGGCCGATGATGAACAGCAGCAACACCACGCCGAGTTCGGAAATGTTCGCGACGCTTTGCGGGTTGTCGATCAGGCCCAACACCGACGGGCCGATGATCACCCCGGCAAACAGATAACCCAGAACCGCCCCCAGTTGCAGGCGCTTGGCTAATGGAACGATGAGTACGGCCGCCATCAGAAACACGACAGCGGCTTGTAGCAGGTTGCCTTCATGGGGCATGGGCGAAACTCCAGGACTCGGGACAGCGGGGGGCGTCAAGGATAAAGGCTGGGTTCCGTGAAGATCCACTGCGGCAGTGGTCTGTCACGCAGATTGATGGCGAATCTTGCTGGTCTCGCAGGAGATGGGTGGGGTAGATCGGATTTTCGATCAATCTGGAAGGAATCGGCTCAGTCGCCTGTGGAAAGCCCATGCTTGTGTGCATAGGCGTACAGATCTACGCGATTCGTCAGGCCCAGCTTGCTGTAGATCGATGTCAAATGGTTGCGCAGCGTGTGTTCGCTGATGTGCAGTTTCTCGGCCACCAACTTGCCAGGGGCAGAGGGGTCGCGGGCCAGCGATGCAATGGTTTGCTGCTCGCGGCGCGTTAGCTTGGCGATTTTTTGTTGCTCCGGGTCTATATCGCGTTCGACTTTCTTGCGCGCCAGTTCAAGGAATATACGGCTGGTCGCATTGCGGTCAATCCAGAGCTCGCCGTCATGCACTTTTTCTATGGCTTTGAGCAATGTCGATGCGGATGCCGACTCCCGCTTATCCACCACGCCACGTGCGCCCGCCAGCACCGCACTGTCATGCAGCGTCACGTCGCTCGACCCTGTCACGACCAGAATCCTGGCTTTGGTCTGTCTGTGCAATTCGGCCAGTGACTCGATACAGTCCTCGCTGTCCAGGTCCAGCACCACCACATCCGGCGCGTATTGGTGCAGCGAAAGCAGGTATTGCGCCACCGACGCCACCGAACCCGCCAGCGCCAACCTTGGTTGAGCGCTTTCCACCAGACGCTCAAGGCCCCAGGCCACGAGCGGTAGAGCGACTAACAGGACTTGAATTGGCATTCGGGTCGCTGCCTCTTTAGGCGGGTTGTGTTAGCTGATCATGATAGCAATCGTTGCAGCCTGTAGCTTTTTTCTATAGCGCTTCAGTCCCCCCCTCCCATGACATTTGTCCCATAAAACACTGTTTTCATGGGTGATTGACTCCCAGAAAAAAAGGGATAGCGCACTCATGTAATAAACAGCGGCCGTTTTTAGACTGCAGTCATGAAAGACGCACACCGAATTGAGCCCCGTGAACAAGTCACCCTGTCGCTGCAACTGATCGGCGGGGGCCAGGGTGTCATCCGTGACATCAGCGCCTCCGGTTTGTATTTCGAAACCGATAGCGAGCAGCAGGTGGGTAGCTTGATTGACTTCGAGATCGAACTCGACACGCCCGGCGGCCCCATGAAGTTCAAGGCGCAAGGACAAATCGTGCGCATTGAACCGCTGGGCGGCAGGGCCGGGGTGGGCGTGAAGCTACTGGCCAGCCGGCTGGTACCGGTGGAGTGAAGTGTTCGTGGGTTGAGGAAGAATCGGCTTGCGGCTGTTGGTGGCCCACAGCGGTTTTTTGCTCAGGGTGACATTCTTGGGAGAAAGACATGGCTAGCACTACAACTACAAGCGGCGGAACCGTTACCTCGTTTTCCAACACGCCGCAGGCGAAGGATGATGTCCTTAACACCACTGAAAATCTGCTGGGGGTCATGTATTGGGACGTCATGTCCAATGACCTTGGCGGCAACGCGAAGACACTCTGGTCACTCGACAACGCGGACAGTTTTTCTACTGCCACCAAGGCTTATGCTCCGGCCGACCTCCTGACCCAGGATACGGCGAGGGCTGAGGCGACGAGTTCTGACACCAGTAAGAATGGTGCAAAGATCTGGATCACCTCGGACGGGAAGGTCGGCTACGACGCCGCTACTTTCTCGTGTGAGTTCAAGGAACAACTCCAGGCGCTTGCCACTGGTGAGCTCCTGACGGACAGCTTTACCTATGCGATTCGCCTCGGCAACGGAACGCTCAGTTGGGCCACTGCTACCGTGCAGTTTTCGGGCGTGAATGATGGTGTGACGATCAGCTTCGGCGCGCAGACCGGCATGGTGACCGAAGACGCCGACACCACTGCGAGCACGACCGACTCGCTGACGGCCAGCGGCACGATTGTCTTTAACGACGTCGACCTCAATGACACGCACATGGCGACGTTCACGCCGGCGCTGGGCAACGCTACTCATCTTGGTACGTTCATGCTCTCGCCGGTAAGCGAAGCCGCGAACGCGGCCAACGGTTCGGTGCAATGGACGTACAACCTGGACAATGCGGCGGCGCAGTACCTGGCCCAGGGACAGACAGTAACCGAAACTTACCTGGTCACCATCAGCGATGGTCAGGGTTCGTCGGTAACGCAGAATGTGACCATCACTATCACCGGCACCAACGACGCGCCGACGGTGACGGCGGCAGAAATCGAAAGCGGGGCGGTGACCGAAGACGGCACCACGGTGGCCAGCGGCAGCTTCGCCTTTGGCGACGTGGACCTGGCCGATGACGCCCATGTGGCCAGCGTGAGCGCGCCGTCCGGTGCGCTGGGTACGCTGGTGGCCATTGTCAGCGACGAGAGCACGGGCGACGCGGCGGGCAGCGTGGGCTGGACCTATACGCTGAACAACAACGCGGCGCAGTACCTGGCCGAGGGCCAGACCAAGACCGAAGTGTTCACGGTGACGCTGACCGACGACTTCGGGGCGACGGTGACCAAGGATGTGACGATCACCCTGACCGGCACCAACGACCAGCCGACGCTGACCATCGACGACACGACCGGGGCGATGAACGAAGGCAACGGCGCGGCCACGCTGAGCGACAGCGGAGCGCTGAGCTTCGCCGATCTGGACAGCAACGACGTCGTGACGGTCAGCCAGACCGCCAACAACGACCTCGTCTGGAGCGGCGGCACCCTTGGCGCGGCGCAGGCCGCCGCGCTCATCGCCGGTTTCTCGGTGGATCAGGCCGGCTGGAACTACAGCAGCAACCAGAACCTGGACTTCCTGAGCACCGGCGAAACCATCAGCTTCTCCTACACCGTGGTGGCCAGCGACGACAGCGGTACGGACAACGCCGCTTCGGCAGCGCAGACGGTGACGATCACCCTGACCGGCACCAACGACGCACCGGTGCTCAGCTTCGCGACGGGCCATGATGCGGGCGCAGTGCAGGAAGACACCACGTTCAGCGTGAATGGCCAGTTCAGTTCGGCCGACATCGATCACGATGCCACCGCCACCTGGAGTATTGCCGGGTCAAATACCGGCACCTATGGCTCGATCGCCGTGGACAACAGCGG
>NZ_JBXAHJ010000024.1:51068-52443 GCF_058794995.1 Pseudomonas sp. GW823-FHT06E10
CCAATGGTGTCGCCAGTGCGGTGCAGTCGCTGAAGGCGGGCGAGAGTCATGATGACGTGTTTACGGTGCAAGTCAGCGACGGCCTGGGCGGCGTGGACACCCAGCTGGTGACCGTCACCGTCACCGGCAGCAACGACGCGCCGGTGCTCAGCTTCGCGACCGGCCATGATGCCGGCGCGGTGCAGGAAGACACCACGCTCAGCGTCAGCGGCCAGTTCAGTTCGACCGACATCGACCACGATGCCACGGCGACCTGGAGCATCGATGGCTCGCCAGCCGGCGCCTACGGCTCGATCGCCGTGGACAACAATGGCCAGTGGACCTACACCCTGGCCAATGGCACCAATGGTGTCGCCAGTGCGGTGCAGTCACTGAAGGCGGGCGAGAGTCACAACGAAGTGTTCAGCGTGCAAGTCAGCGATAGCCTCGGCGGCGTCGACACCCAGTTGGTGACCGTCACCGTCACCGGCAACAACGACGCGCCAGTGCTCAGCTTCGCGACTGGCCATGATTCGGGCGCGGTGCAGGAAGACTCCACCCTCAGCGTCAGCGGCCAGTTCAGCTCGGTCGACATCGACCACGATGCCACCGCCACTTGGAGTATTGCCGGGTCAAACACCGGCACCTTTGGCTCGATCGCCGTGGACAACAGCGGCCAGTGGACCTACACCCTGGCCAACGGCACCAATGGTGTCGCCAGTGCGGTGCAGTCGCTGAAGGCGGGCGAGAGTCACAACGAAGTGTTCAGCGTGCAAGTCAGCGACGGCCTGGGCGGCGTCGACACCCAACTGGTGACCGTCACCGTCACCGGCAACAACGATGCGCCAGTGCTCAGTTTCGCGACCGGCCATGATGCGGGCGCGGTACAGGAAGACAGCATCCTCAGCGTCAGCGGCCAGTTCAGTTCGGCCGACATCGACCACGATGCCACGGCGACCTGGAGCATCAATGGCTCGCCAGCCGGCACTTACGGCTCGATTGCCGTGGACAACTCCGGCCAGTGGACCTACACCCTGGCCAACGGCACCGATGGTGTCGCCAGTGCGGTGCAGTCACTGAAGGTGGGCGAGAGTCACAACGAAGTGTTCAGCGTGCAGGTCAGCGATGGCCTCGGTGGCGTCGACACCCAGCTGGTGACCGTCACCATTACCGGCAGCAACGACGCGCCGGTGCTCAGTTTTGCGACCGGCCATGATGCCGGTGCGGTGCAGGAGGACAGCACGCTCAGCGTGAGTGGCCAGTTCAGCTCGGCCGACATCGATCACGATGCCACCGCCACTTGGAGTATTGCCGGGTCAAATACCGGCGCCTACGGCTCGATCGCCGTGAACAACAGCGGCCAGTGGACCTACACCCTGGCCAATGGCGCCAATGG
>NZ_JBXAHJ010000024.1:52540-53989 GCF_058794995.1 Pseudomonas sp. GW823-FHT06E10
TGGTGTCGCCAGTGCAGTGCAGTCGCTGAAGGCGGGCGAGAGTCACAACGAAGTGTTCAGCGTGCAGGTCAGCGATGGTCTCGGTGGCGTCGACACCCAGCTGGTGACTATCACCATCACCGGCAACAACGACGCACCGGTGCTCAGTTTCGCGACCGGCCATGATGCCGGCGCGGTGCAGGAAGACTCCACACTCAGCGTCAGTGGCCAGTTCAGCTCGGCCGACATCGATCACGATGCCACCGCCACTTGGAGTATTGCCGGGTCAAATGCCGGCACCTACGGCTCGATCGCCGTGGACAACAGCGGCCAGTGGACCTACACGCTGACCAATGGCGCCAATGGTGTCGCCAGTGCAGTGCAGTCGCTGAAGGCGGGCGAGAGTCACAACGAAGTGTTCAGCGTGCAGGTCAGCGATGGCCTCGGCGGCGTCGACACCCAACTGGTGACTATCACCGTCACCGGCAGCAATGACGCGCCAGTGCTCAGCTTCGCGACCGGCCATGATGCGGGCGCGGTGCAGGAAGACAGCACGCTCAGCGTCAGCGGCCAGTTCAGCTCGGTCGACATCGACCACGATGCCACCGCCACCTGGAGTATTGCCGGGTCAAATACCGGCACCTATGGCTCGATCGCCGTGAACAACAGCGGCCAGTGGACCTACACCTTGGCCAATGGCACCGATGGTGTCGCCAGTGCGGTGCAGTCACTGAAGGCGGGCGAGAGTCACAACGAAGTGTTCAGCGTGCAGGTCAGCGATGGCCTCGGTGGCGTCGACACCCAGCTGGTGACTATCACCGTCACTGGTAGCAACGACGCCGCCGTGCTGTCCTCGGCCAGCGTTACGCTGAGCGAAACCAATGCTCCGCTGACCACCGGCGGCAGCCTGACCATTAGCGATATCGACAGCCCGGAAAGCTTCCAGGCGCAGTCCAACACCGCCGGCAGCTACGGCCAGTTCTCCATCGGCACCGGCGGTGCCTGGACCTACGTCGCCAGTTCCGCCCACAACGAGTTCGCCGCCGGCACCACCTACACCGACACCTTCGCGGTGAGCAGTGCCGATGGCACCCTCACTTCGGTCACCGTGAATATCCTCGGCACCAATGATGCTGCCGTGCTGTCCGCCGACATCGCCAACCTCACCGAGACCAATGCCGCCGTCGACATCTCCACCAGCGGCACCCTGACCATCAGCGACGTCGACAGCGCCGCGACCTTCGTCGCCCAAACCAACACCGCCGGCAGCTACGGCCAGTTCTCCATCGGTACCGGCGGTGCCTGGACCTACGTCGCCAGCTCCGCCCACAACGAGTTCGCCGCCGGTACCACCTACACCGACACCTTTGCGGTGAGCAGTGCCGACGGCACCCTCACTTCGGTCACCGTGCATATCCTCGGCACCAACGATGCGGCCGTGCTGTCCGCCGACATCGCCAACCTCACCGA
>NZ_JBXAHJ010000024.1:54087-60274 GCF_058794995.1 Pseudomonas sp. GW823-FHT06E10
GAGACCAATGCCGCCGCCGACATCTCCACCAGCGGCACCCTGACCATCAGCGACGTCGACAGCGCCGCGACCTTCGTCGCCCAAACCAACATCGCCGGCAGCTACGGCCAGTTCTCCATCGGCACCGGCGGTGCCTGGACCTATGTCGCCAACTCCGCCCACAACGAGTTCGCCGCCGGCATCACCTACACCGACAGCTTCGCGGTGAGCAGTGCCGACGGCACCCTCACTTCGGTCACCGTGCATATCCTCGGCACCAACGATGCGGCCGTGCTGTCCGCCGACATCGCCAACCTCACCGAGACCAATGCCGCCGCCGACATCTCCACCAGCGGCACCCTGACCATCAGCGACGTCGACAGCGCCGCGACCTTCGTCCCGCAGACCAACACCGTCGGCAGCTACGGCCAGTTCTCCATCGGCACCGGCGGTGCCTGGACCTACGTCGCCAGTTCCGCCCACAACGAGTTCGCCGCCGGCACCACCTACACCGACAGCTTCCCGGTGAGCAGTGCCGACGGCACCCTCACTTCGGTCACCGTGCACATCCTCGGCACCAACGATGCCGCCGTGCTGTCCGCCGACATCGCCAACCTCACCGAGACCAATGCCGCCGTAGACATCTCCACCAGCGGCACCCTGACCATCAGCGACGTCGACAGCGCCGCGACCTTCGTCCCGCAGACCGACATCGCCGGCAGCTACGGCAAGTTCTCCATCGGCACCGGCGGTGCCTGGACCTACGTCGCCAGCTCCGCCCACAACGAGTTCGCCGCCGGTACCACCTACACCGATACCTTCGCGGTGAGCAGTGCCGATGGCACCCTCACTTCGGTCACCGTGCATATCGCCGGCAGCAACGACTCACCGACGATCACTTCCAACGGTGGCGGTGCGACGGCTTCGGTCAACGTGGCGGAGAACACCACGGCGGTCACGACGGTGGCGGCGACCGATGCCGATCTGCCGGCGCAGACGCTGAGCTACTCGCTGCTGAATACGGCCGGGACGGACTTCAGCAAGTTCTCGATCAGTTCAAGCGGGGTGCTGACGTTCAACTCAGCGCCCGATTACGAGAATGCCCAGGATGTCGGTGGTACTGACGGCGACAATGCCTACGTTGTGGACGTTCAGGTGTCCGACGGCAATGGCGGAATCGACACGCAGACGATTACGGTGAACGTGCAGAACGTCGCTGAGACGCCAGTTGATACCGTGGCGCCAACGGTGATAGTGACAGGGACTGCCTTAGGGAGTTCGACGGGTTCAACGTCGACGGTCACATTCCAGTTCAGTGAGACGGTGAGCGGTTTCAACCTGTCTGATGTAGCAGTGACGACAACGAGCGGAACGCCTCGCGGAACCTGGAGTAACTTCACGCAGGTAGACGGTGATACCTACACGGCAATGCTGACCAGAACGCTGGGCGGTAGCATAAAAGTCGACGTTGCCGCGAACAGCTACACCGACCTGGCGGGCAATCCTGGTGCGGCCGGGAGCAGTGCAAACCTTCCGGCAGGCGTTGCCGGCGAACCTGTCAATCTGGCCCTCAACGTTCCACTGGCCGATGTTAGCGGCCCCGTGACGGTGACCATCAGCGGTGTTCCTTCGGGGTGGGTGTTCAATGCAGGAACCGACAATGGCGATGGCACCTGGACCGTGCAGACCAGCGATCCCGGCGCATTGACGGTGACAACTCCAAGCGACTTCGCCGGTGCGTTGGTGCTCGATGTCAACATGTACTGGAGCAACAGCGACGGCAGCACCGCAAGCGCCTACGTGTTCAACAACGTCGAAATCTATGCCCCAGGCGCACCGATCTTCGCCTTGTCCACCGACGACAACCTGACCGGCTCGTCCGGTGCCGATACCTTCGTGTTCGCCCGGCCGATCGGCAACAATGTCATTTACAGCTTCGATGCGGCGGCGGACAAGATCGACTTGATCGGCTTTACGGGCGTCAACGATTTTGCGGATGTGAGTATCGTCAATGACGCGAACGGCAATGCCGTGCTCAGCATCAGCGCCGACCAGACGATCACGGTCAACGGCGTGGATGCGGCGGCGTTGAGCGGGGCCAACTTACTGTTCGATGTGGACCCGGTCACGACCAATACGGGCACCCTCACCATTGCCGACGGCGCGATCATGCCGTTCGGTGGCAGCATCCATAACAGCGGCACCATCGAGCTCGGCTCCACCGGCAACGAGACCAGCCTTGAGATTCTGTTCCGTGGCGCGACCTTGACCGGTGGCGGCCAGGTGCTGCTATCCGACAATGCGCAAAACGTGATTTTCGGCGGCAGCGCCGACACAGTGCTCACCAATGCCGACAACACCATCTCGGGTGCCGGTCAGTTGGGAGCGGGGCAGATGATGCTGGTCAACTCAGGCCTGATTCATGCCAGCGGCGTCAATGCACTGGTGATCGATACCGGTAGCAGCGCCGTCACCAACACGGGGGTGCTGCAAGCCAGCGGCAGCGGCGGATTGGTGATTGAAAGTGCGCTGGTCAACAGCGGCAGCCTGTGGGCGAACGATGGCAATATCACCATCCACGGAGATGCCCAAGGCGCGGGAAGCGCGACTATCAGCGGTTCGGCGATGCTGGAATTCGGTGCTGCCTCCGATCAGCATGTGACGTTTGACAGCGGCGCGGCAGGCACGCTAAAGCTTGATGTGTCGACGGCGTTCAGTGGCAGCGTCAGCGGTTTTGCTGCGGGTGATACGCTGAACTTTGGCGATATTGCGTTCGGCGCCAATACGCAGATCACTTATGCAGCGAATGACACAGGCACCGGCGGCCTGCTGATCGTGAACGACGGCGCGCATGCGGCGCAGGTCACGCTGAATGGCCAATACGCGGCGGCGGGTTTGCAGGCGAACGCCGAGGGCAGCGGCAGTGAACTGGCCTACGATGCAGCGGCGGCAAACCACAGGATGCTGGGCGGCCTGGCCAACGACACTCTGGTCGGCGGTGCGGGTGACGATCTGTTCCTCGGCGGGCTGGGCAACGACACGCTCAACGGCGGCTTCGGCAACGATACCTTCGCGTTTGCTGCCGCAGGCTTCGGCAACGACTTGATCCAAGACTTCGACGTCAATCCGGCCGCAGGGCAGGACCTGCTCAATATCGCGGGGCTGGGGATCAGCAGCGAGACGTTCGCTGCCAACGTGAGCATTGCGGCTGACGGGGCGGACACGCTGATCGGGATCGGAGTGGACTCTATTCGCCTTGTCGGTGTCAGCAGTGCAGGTATCGATCAGGCGGACTTTATCCTGGCGGTATGATGCTTTTGCTACTGGCCGAACGTTGCTACGCGGTTGCAGGCCCCATCGCGGATAAATCCACGATGGGGCCTGTGCGAGGTATTCTCAAGAGCCTCGATTTTGGTTGACTGACTTCCTCAGCACGTGAGGCGGTCATCTCATCGAAGTCAGCAAACGGGTTTCGATACCCATCTCACTCTACGTGCACTGGTTCTGGATAGATGCTCATGTTGACTGGCTTGAATCATTTGACGTTGGCGGTTGTGAACCTCTCTCGCAGTATTGAGTTTTATGTGGCTCTACCCGGCTTTAGATTGGCTGCCCGCTGGGAGACGGGGGCCTATCTTTCCCTCGGTGATCTCTGGCTTTGTCTGTCTCTCGATGAGACACGTCTGGCGGAAAAACAGCCTGATTACACCCACTATGCGTTTTCGGTGGGGCAGGAAGATTTTGAAGAAGTCACCGCTTACTTGCGGCTTCGTAACGTTATTGAGTGGAAATCCAATTCGAGCGAAGGTAACTCGTTTTATTTTTCGGATCCCGATGGGCATCGCCTGGAAGTGCATGTGGGCAGCCTGGCTTCAAGGCTTGAGCAATGCCGGCGCCAGCCGTATGCAGGTATGGAGTTCTTTGACTGACCGTTTTCGTCTGATCACTTTGAAGAAATAGCTCTGCTATCTGGCCTGCGGCAAAATATCTGCATTGGCCAGCAGGGAAGCACGTAGCATGATCGGACAGTTATCGAGTCGGCAGGAGCGACTGTTTTACTCGTTCAACCTTGAAGAACACATCCCCGCCAATCACCTTCTTTCTGGAGAATTGACAGCCAGGTAAGTTGTCAGTTTTTTAGCAAGAGGGCCTCAATGAGGCCCTCATCGCCAACGCCTGGTTGTACTCAGTTCGCCTTTATCGGCACCGTCACGGTTTTGCCGAAGGCCGATTTGATGGTCGCCGTCGGGCTAGGCGACGGGCCGCTGCCGGCGGTCGTCACCGCTATGTTCCAGCGCGCGCCTGTGGCCGTAGGCGTCAGGACGGCGGCACCAAGGTTCACCGTACCGGTTGTGGTCGTGGCCGTCGCCGTGATGGTATTGCCCGTGCCACGGGAGGTGGTGCCGGACAGGACCCAATACCAGCGGCTGTTGCTGCGGGCGGTGACGGTGGCGCTGGTGACGATCAGGCTCTCGTTGATCGCTGCCGAGACCGCCACGGATACCGTCGCCGGTGCCGACTCGGCGCCCTTGGCATCGGCGGCCCTATAGGTAAAGGTCGCGGTGAACGGCGCGGGGACCGTGGCCGGTGGTGTGTAGGTCACACGCAGGCCATCGGTGCTGACCACGCCCTTGCCGGAGTCCGGTTGCTCCAGCCCCACCACTTTAAGTGGCACGTTACCGTCAGGGTCGCTGTCGTTGGCCAGGACGTTGATGATCACCGGTTGGCCGGTGTTACTGATGGCGCTGTCGGGGTTGGCAATCGGTTTTTGGTTATCGGGGTCCTCGGCACGTGTATCGCCAGTGCGGAAGGTCGGCAGCGCGGCGGAGTTGACGTAGGTGACGCCGTCCCAGCCGGGCAGGGGGGTTGGCATCAACTGGAACTGGCCGGGGTGCTCGACATCCCAGCGCAGCAGCATGGAGGTGTCCTCGTGCTGGGTGTTGTGGCAGTGCTCCATGTAGGTCCCGGCGAATTCACGGAAGCGGATCGCCATTTCCACGTCCTGCGAGCTGTCGATGCCCTCGCCGATGCGATAGATGTCCTTGCGTGCCCATTTTTCCCATTCCGGCGGTGCCTTGCCGTCGCGGTTGAGGACGATGCCTTCTTCGAAGTGCACGTGCACCGGGTGGTTCCAGCCGTTGCCGCCGTTCCTGATTCTCCACACTTCCAGGGTGCCGTCGCCGGAGAACCCGGCAGGGGTCGGACCGTTGGCCAGTTGCGGAGCGGCACTGATCACTCGAGGGTCCATCTGGAAGCCTAAACCGCCGTCGGTCTTGATCGTCCAGGGGGCTTCGTCGGTGCCATCGGAGCGGCCGAAGATGAACTCGCGATGGCGCGCCAGTTTCAGTTTGGCCTGCACCGTCGGGTCGTCACGGTTGAGGGTCAGCGGAAGCATGGTTTTACCCATCGCCTTGCCCGGCTTGGCGGGTTCGTAGTCAGCGGGGTTCATGCTCACGTCCTGGCCGGCATAAGGCTGGACCAGCAGTTGCAGGAACTTGCCCACCACCGGGTCGCCGGCGTCCCATTCCAGCCCTTTGCTGCCCAGCTTGAGCACCGCCTTGTACCTGCCGGACAGGACATCGGCCAGGCTCGGCGGTAAAGCCTCCGGCCCCTTGCCGTCGTGGTGCTCCATCAGGTTGACGAAATACAGCTTGTCGCCGGTGCTGATCCCGTTTTTCGCGAAGTTGACGATGATGTCGTAACGCTCGGCGATGCCCATGGTGGGCAGGATGGCGTTGTGGTCCTGCAGGTCGCCGTCAGCGTCCAGGTCCATGCTGCCGTCGAACGGCACGGCGTGTTCCATGAGGTTGCCGTCGTTGGCGATCAAGTGGAACGGCACGCGGGTATAGGACAGGCCGGAACCTGTCGGGCCGGGGAATTCGCCACCGGTACCGGCGATCTCACGCACCAGCGCGATCTTGAAGTAGCGCGACACCGAGCCGTTGAGGATGCGGAAACGATAGCTGCGCGCCCGTACCTTCAGGCGCGGCTGGTACTGCCAGTTGACCAGGAGCTGGTCGCCGAGAAAGCCATCGGTGTTGAACGGGTTGAACCACAGCTGGCCATTGGCGTCCCAGGCCTTGTCGGCCAGCAGCAGGTTGACGTCATAGTCGCGGTTGCCCCAGGGCAACGCCGAACCGCTGGGCAGGCGCAGGTTGACGCCGTCTACAAACGCTTCGTTACCGCGATCCAGGGCGCTGTAGTAGTT
>NZ_JBXAHJ010000025.1:0-44603 GCF_058794995.1 Pseudomonas sp. GW823-FHT06E10
TTGTTTGGTCATCTGACACCTCGATCTGGCGAGCATTCTCGCCTAAATGGGTGTCCGGTTTCATTAGACCACTACAGGCAGGGATGCTGAAGGCCGAAGGGTTGAAATCCCCCCTAGGCAGCGATCTGGATGAGGCAAAGATAGAGTGGGCTCGCCTCGATCGTAATGTGCCTACGGCCGACTTCAAGCAGCGCGTGCGCTTGGCCGAAGCTCTCTATCTGGCACTGTGCGAACCACTGCTAATTGCATCACCTAAGCAAGGGGCGACGCTGTGGCGTGCCCTGAGTGAAGTTCTGATAACCCGTTTTGTTGGGGTAGCTCAAATTGAAGAAATGACTAAAATGCTCTTTCGCGTACTCGAATCAGAAGAGGTTGAAAGGCTACTTCAGGAGCAGGTGGACGATGCTAGCAACGATCAGCATCTCTTTAAAATAGCGATTGCAGCCACCGTCAACCGTAGAGAGGCGTGGCTAGATCGTGTCATTCAGACTGACGAATCTTCTGGGGTGGTCTGGCGTAAACAACGCGCACAGAAACTGTATGGTTTCAAAAGTGGGAATCCGTTACTTAATGTTTGGCCTGAGGGGCCAGAAACAGATCTTCGAACATCGCGAAGAAATGAAGCAGCGCAATGGCGACATAAAGAAGCGTGCGCGCATTATTGGTGGAATTCTTATTGGACATCAGAGTGCAACGAAGCTGCATTCGCGGCCTGGACTCTGTTTATGGAGTCAGCAGATCGGCGGGCGTATAGCTGGATGAGAATGAAAACAGGTGAGTTCGATGAGTTCGCCCCCAAAAACTCAACGTCGTTGGGCACATGCCAATTACAACCTAAGCCATTTGAAGTCTGCAATCAAAAATCAAGAGAACCAGATGGATAGGAGGTTTTTAGGGAAACTCTGAAGAAGACTTCCTGATTTTGGCAAAATACCCAGACTCCACCCACCGAGTTTTCCGATGAAGCAAATGACTTTCGCCGATGCCGAGTACGCCGGCAAACGTAAGCAGACCCGTAAAGAGTTGTTCCTGATCGAGATGGATCGGGTGGTGCCATGGAAGGGCTTGATTACTTTGATCGAGCGGCACTATCCGAAGGGTGATGGTGGTCGTCCGGCCTATCCGCTGATGGCGATGCTACGTGTCCATCTGATGCAAAACTGGTTCGGCTACAGCGATCCAACGATGGAAGAGGCACTGTACGAGACGACTATTCTGCGCCAGTTTGCGGGGCTGAGCCTGGAGCGCATTCCCGACGAAACCACCATCCTCAACTTCCGTCGCCTGCTGGAAAAGCACGAGCTGGCGGCGGGGATTCTGGGCGTGATCAATGGCTATCTGGGTGATCGCGGCCTGTCGTTGCGCCAGGGCACCATCGTCGATGCCACGCTGATTCATGCGCCGAGTTCGACCAAGAACCAGGACGGCAAGCGCGACCCGGAAATGCACCAAGCCAAGAAAGGCAATCAATGGTACTTCGGCATGAAGGCCCATATCGGTGTGGATGAAGAGTCGGGGTTGGTGCATAGCGTGGTGGGCACAGCGGCCAATGTGGCCGATGTCACGCAGGTCGATAAGCTGTTGCACGGCGACGAAAACGTGGTTTGTGCCGATGCCGGCTATACCGGCGTGGAGAAGCGCCCCGAGCATGAAGGTCGCGAGGTCATCTAGCAGATCGCAGCACGGCGCAGCACTTACCAGAAACTGGACAAGCGCAGCGTCCTGTACAAAGCCAAACGCAAAATCGAAAAAGCCAAGGCGCAAGTCAGGGCGAAGGTCGAGCACCCGTTCCGGGTGATCAAGCGCCAGTTCGGTTATGTGAAAACACGCTTTCGTGGCCTGGCCAAGAACACAGCGCAACTGGTGACGCTATTTGCACTGTCGAATCTGTGGATGGCCCGCCGACATTTACTGAGCAATGCCGGAGAGGTGCGCCTGTGAATGTGGGAATAGCCGCCGCGAGGTACTCGCAACGCCTAAAAAGACGGGAATGAGTGAGGGATTTGAGTATTTTGGATCGACTTGCCAATTTTAAAATCGGCGGTGACCGAAGTCAGCCAGAAATACATGGCTACTTCAGACCATCCTTAGGTCGGACGATCGTGGAGGGAGTTGGTCCGTGGAGAAAGGCTACAGACTAGGTAACTAGCGGGATACGCACCTGGCAGATCTTTTATGGCTCGTAGCGGACTTGGATTGAATGGCCGCTCTTGGTCGAGACTGTGTAAAAACGTTTTAGAGCAGGTTTGACGGTCAAAACCAGAACGAAATTCGCGTTCCTACGCAAATTTCAGGTCTGGCCGACTAGCCAAGCGCTGGCAGATTTTACATAGCAACGCAGATTGCCAAACGGTGTCTGCGTTTTTACACACTCTGGGCCGATTGCTGCCCGGCGCGAAGGGCTGTAACCGACCCATTATAACTGCCGGTGAGCAACGGCAGAGTTCGGCCGATTCTGTTGAAAAAGTCGGCCATCGTTTGCACATCAGAAAAGTACGCGTCCGAGATTGAAATCTTTACTTTTGGCAAAGGCTTCCGGACTCGGATTTCACGTAGCAGCGTGCAAAAAAGGCGCTTTCACCAGTCAATGATCAGGCAGTTTTGGCAGACCGACTTTTTCAACAGAATCGGCCAAAAGCGGCCTCTCAGGTGGGGCTGTGAAACTTGGAGCTACAGCAATAACTCAAAACGCCCGCTCCCGCTTTAGCTTCGCGAGCGTATGTTCCAGGATCACTTCCAGTGGGTGGCGCAGTTGCCTGTTGGCCATGCGTTTGACCTGGCTGCGGCAAGAGTACCCCGTCGCCAGTGCTTCACCCTGCTTATCCAACTTACTGGCCCATGACTGCTCGAAGATGGTTCGTGAGGTGCCCTGATTCCGTGCCTCATGGCCGTAGGTACCCGACATGCCACAACAGCCGGTCGCCTCAGTCGTCAGCTTGAGCCCGAGCCGGGCAAAAACGGTTTCCCATTGCGAAGTGCTGGCCGGGACATTGGTTTTCTCGGTGCAGTGCGCCAACAAACGGAATGTATCAGTCGCGGGATGCGGATTTTCCGGCAACGCATCGCAGAGCCATTCCTGGGGTAGCAGGACCTTTGGGCAATCGTTGAGCCCCGGTACTTTCTGATATTCCTGGCGGTAGACCAGCGTCATCGCCGGGTCCAGGCCCACCAGCGGCACTCCACAGTCGGCGAGCGCCTTGAGCTGATGGCCGTTGCGGATCGCTGCCTTGGCGAAGGCACCGAGGAAACCCTGTACATGCAAAGGCTTGCCGTTGGCGCTATAGGGCGCCAGAAACACCCGATAACCCAGCTGATGCGCCAACTGGATAAAGCTCGCCAGCAACGGGGTTTCGAAGTACCGGGTGAAGGCGTCCTGCACCAGCACCACGCTGCGCTCACGTTGCGCGACAGTGAGCTCGCGTAAGGCAGGCACACTGGCGACAGCGACCTTGCAGCGGGTCAGCGTGGCTTGCAAGTTATGGCGGTTGATCAACGGACTGTCGAGCATGCCGACCTGTCGTTCAAGCAGACGGCTCACCCATTTCGAGCTCATCACTGCGTTGTACAAACCTGGCGCGTAGGCCATGTAAGGCAGGGTGAACTCCAGCGAGCCGATCAGATAGTCGCGCAGCGGGCGTTGGTAACGACCGTGGTACAGCTCCAGAAATCGCGAACGGAATTCCGGCACGTTGACCTTGACCGGGCATTGTCCCGCACAGGATTTACAGGCCAGACACCCCGCCATCGCGTCGTAGACTTCATGGGAGAAATCCGCCTCGCCGCGCGAGCGCGCCAGGTTGTTGCGCAACCGCGTTGGCAACCCGCTCAGCCACGACAACTTGCCTCGGGCCGCTTGCAATACATCGATATTGGCCGCGCCTTGCAGACGCAACCACTCGCGAATCAATGAGGCCCTGCCCTTTGGCGAATGCTGGCGTTCACGGGTGGCTTTCCACGACGGGCACATCGCGTCGTTGGGATCGTAGTTGTAGCAGGCACCGTTACCGTTGCAGTGCACGGCGGTGCCGAAGCTTTGCCAGACGCGCTCGTCGATTTGCCGGTCCAGATCACCGCGCAGCGTGACTTCGTTGACCTTGAGCAAGCCCTGGGCGGCGTCCGGTGGGGTGCAGATTTTGCCGGGATTGAGTTGATTGTGCGGGTCGAACGCCCCCTTGAGCGATTGTAGCGCCGGGTACAGCTCGCCAAAAAAACCGGGGACAAATTCCGAACGCAAACCTTTGCCATGCTCACCCCACAGCAGCCCACCATAACTCAGGGTCAGCTCGGCCACGGCATCGGAAATCGGCTTGATCAGAGCGGCCTGGGCCGGATCTTTCATATCCAGCGCCGGACGTACATGCAACACACCGGCATCGACGTGACCGAACATGCCGTAGGCCAGGCCATGGCTATCCAGCAAGGCGCGGAACTCGGCGATGTAGTCAGCCAGTTTCTCCGGCGGCACGGCGGTGTCTTCGACGAAAGGCTGCGGGCGAACCTCGCCGTCGACGTTACCCAGCAGCCCGACCGAGCGTTTGCGCATGGCATATACGCGGGTCACGGCTTCGGCCCCTTCGGCCAAGGTGTGGCCCAGTCGCTCAATCGTCGTGTCGGCCTGCAGATGCTCCACGAACGACGCCACGCGAGCATTCACGTCCGCCAGGGCTTCCCCACTGAACTCCACCAGATTGATGCCCAGCGTCGCGTGCTCAGCGTCCGTCGGGAAGTACTCGGCGACGCTGTGCCAGACGATGTCTTTCATCGCCAGCATCAACACTTTGGAGTCCACGGTTTCGATGGACAACGGCTTGTGCGCCAATAACGAATTAGCGTCGCGCAACGCATCCATGAAGCTGCTGTAGCGCACGTTCACCAACACCGAATACTTGGGAATCGGCAGCACGTTGAGCTTGGCTTCGACGATGTAGCCCAACGAACCTTCCGCCCCGCACAGCACACTGTTGAGGTTGAAACGCCCGTGCTCGTCGCGCAGGTGCGCCAGGTCGTAACCGGTCAGGCAGCGGTTGAGTTTGGGGAACACCGACTCGATCAGGTCGGCTTGGGTTTCCTGAATGTGCCGCGCCGTCCGGTACACCTCGCCGATGCGGCCGGGTTGCGTGCATGCCACTTCCAGCTCCGCGTCGGACAGAGGCCGGCTATGCAGGCGCTCGCCACCGAGCAGCACACTGTGCAGTTCCAGCACGTGATCGCGGGTCTTGCCATAGGTGCAACTCCCCTGGCCGCTGGCGTCGGTGTTGATCATGCCCCCGATAGTGGCGCGGTTGGACGTCGACAGCTCCGGGGCGAAGAACAGCCCATGGGGTTTGAGCGCGGCATTCAGCTGGTCCTTGACCACGCCCGCCTGCACCCGCACCCAACGCTCGGCGACGTTGATTTCGAGGATGGTGTTCATGTGCCGCGACAAGTCGACCACGATGCCATCGGTCAATGACTGGCCGTTGGTGCCGGTGCCGCCGCCCCGCGGGGTCAGTTTGATCTGGCGAAAACGTGGTTCGGCCATCAAGGTCGCTATGCGTGCGATGTCGTCCGAGTCCACGGGGAACACCGCCGCTTGCGGCAGGCGCTGGTAAATCGAGTTGTCGGTCGCCAGTACGGTGCGGGTGGCGTAGTCGGCGCTGAGCTGACCACGAAAGCCGCTGACGCGCAGGGCCTCAAGAAATTCCGGGTAGTGTGCCGCGAGTGCAACGGTGGGCAACTGAGCGATCATCGCAGACTGTTCTCTTGTCGGTCTAATCATGGGAATAATCAAAACACTTGTCGCCTGAGCATTAATGGGTCAGCCTCAGGTCGTCGGCTGCGCCAATGATCCTGCAGGCTCTGGCGCCGGACAAACGGATAATCCTGCCGCTATCAATGACTTTTACGAATGAATTACCGTCACCTCACGCCCTCGATGTCGTTGCTGCTCGCCTTTGAAGCCGCCGCCCGCCATGAAAGCTGCACCCGCGCCGCGATGGAGCTGTCACTGACCCAAAGCGCCGTGAGCCGGCAAGTCCAGGCGCTGGAACAGCAACTGGGCCTGACACTGTTTCGCCGTGAAGGCCGGCAAGTGCAGTTGACCGATGTCGGTCGCCTCTACCAGCGGGAAATGAGCGAAGCGCTCGGACGCATCCGCAGCGCCACGTTGCAAGCCATGGCTTATCAATCGGGCAGCGGCACCTTGCGCCTGGCCACCTTGCCGACCTTCGGCTCGAAGTGGTTATTGCCGCGCCTTCATGACTTCTACAAAACCCATCCCGGCATGCTGGTGCACATCAACTCCCGGATCGACGCCATCGACTTCGAAACCAGCGGTATCGATGCCGCGATCGTCGTCGGCAATGCCGATTTGCCAGGGCTGATCAGCCATCGTCTGCACACTGAAGAACTGATGGTGATCATTTCTCCAGAAGCGGCCGAACTCCATGACGCCTGGACGCCGGAGCGCATTGGCGAACAGACACTGCTCAACGTCGCAAGCAACGCCAACGTCTGGGGCGAGTGGTTCAGCCACCACGGCCTGCCCCATCGAATGATGCGGCTGGGGCCGAGTTTCGAACTCACCTCGCACTTGATCCAGGCTGTCAGAGCTGGCATCGGCATCGGTTTGGTGCCACGTATCCTAGTGGCCGACGAGTTGGCCAGCGCAGAGCTGATCAGCCTCGATCAGCCCTTCGCCAGCCAGCGCAGTTACTACCTGACTTACCCACCGCGCAATGAAAGGCTTCCCTCGCTCATCGCGTTCCGTAGCTGGTTGCTGGAACAAATCTGAACGATTAGCGCCCGAGGAACGCGTAGCCAAAACCCACGACCTTGGCATCGTCACCGTAGCCACCCAGGAACGAAACACCGACCGGCAGGTTGCCCTTGATGGTGCCTGCCGGAACCGTGATCTCAGGAAATCCTGTGGCCGAGGCGATGTACGACGAGGCGTAGGTATCACCGGAGTTGCACACGTAACTGTCATCGGTCACGCCGTGAACTACCGAGGCCGGGCAATTGATGGTTGCAAAGAACAGGCTGTCCACTTTGTTCCTCTTCATGATGTCCATCAGTTGCACGCGCAGCTGCGGGATCTTTCTGGAGAGAATGGAGATGTACTGCGGCGAATCGGTGCTTGCGATGTTCGATACGGCTTCCAGGCCGGCCAGGCGTGCCGGGTTCATCCCATGCGGTCCGTTTTCCGCCTGATTTTTTTTGGCCAGATCGAGAAACTGAGCAAGTGTTCGCGGTTGGCTCGGGTTGAGCGTCGACAGGTAACGCTCGAACTGAGGTTTGAATTCACTTTCTCCCACGGGGCCGAGCACATCACTCCACAGAGTTTCAAATGCCTTGGGCAGCTCGATGGCGACGACATGAGCACCACGCTTGCCGAGGGTTTCCTGCGCCGACTTGAAGACTGCATCCACCTCTGGGTTGGCGTCTTTGAAGTTGGTGATCACCCCAATGGTTTTGCCTTCCAGCGAAGCACGGTTCAATGCTTGCTCAAACTGTATACGGTCTGAAACAAGATCCAAGGTCGCTGAATCGCTTTTGTCTTGTCCCTTGATCGCATCCAACACGATGGCCTGATCCAGCACGTTGTTGGTAATGACGCCGCTGGTATCGAAGGCGAGCGAGAGCGGAATAATGCCGCTGCGACTGATCAGCCCCAGCGAAGGTCGAAAACCCACCGTACCTGTGACGCTGGCCGGTGCGCGGATCGAACCGCTGGTATCCGAGGCCAGCGCAAAAGGTGCGAACGATGCAGCCACGGCGGCGGCAGAACCACTGCTGGAGCCAGAAGCGTCACGCTTGGTATTTCTCGGGTTCAGCGTCTGGCCGCCAAACGAGCTGTAGCCAAACCAGCCGAAAGACGCGGCCAGTTCCGACAGGTTGGCTTTGCCGAGAAGAATCGCCTGCCCGTCAATCAGCTTCTTGACGGTGAAGGCATCCTGGCTCGGCACTGATGAACGCAGTACGTAGGACCCACCGGAGGTGACCATCCCGACGGCGTCAAAATTGTCCTTCACCACGAACGGAATGCCAGCCAGCGGTGCATACTTGGCATTGGGATTTTTAGCCCGCTCAGCATCCCACTTGCGAGCCTGTTCGATCGCCTGCTCATTGAGCGTCACCAGCGCATTGATGTTCTGACCCTGATGGTTGTTCGCGCGAATGTTATCCAGATAGTGCTGGACCAGTTGCTCGGAGGTGATGTCCCCTTTATTTAATGCATGACGCATGTCGCTGAGGGTCATGCGGTCAATATCATTACCCGCTTGAGCACTTGCCGCCAGCACCAACAATGAACAAGCCAGCAACTTTTTATTAAACTGCATTGGTAATTCTCCTAGTCAGTATAGGCGAACGGAATGGCTCAAGCCTCGAGCTATTCGGTTGGGCGTTATAAATAAGCAAGATAAAAAGAGGCCAGCACTAAGACACTGGCCTAAGGATTATAAAGCCGAGAGACCTCAATCCTGAAGCGGACGAAGCTTTAACTAAATCAACTTGTTCTTCTGCAGAAATTCCTTGGATACACTCTCGATAGACTCGCGACCAACGTCTACCCGAGAATTGAGACCCGCAATAATGTCGTCGTCCAGTTTGGAAGACAGAGCGTTCAGCAACTCGCCGATCTTCGGATTTTCTTTCAAGACTTCCG
This sequence comes from Pseudomonas sp. GW823-FHT06E10, assembly GCF_058794995.1. Taxonomy (NCBI): domain Bacteria; kingdom Pseudomonadati; phylum Pseudomonadota; class Gammaproteobacteria; order Pseudomonadales; family Pseudomonadaceae; genus Pseudomonas; species Pseudomonas sp. GW823-FHT06E10. The sequence continues at coordinate 8,648 of NZ_JBXAHJ010000025.1, forward strand.
TACGGATCACAGGCGTCAACGCGTAGCTGGGGAAAAACCCTTTATCGTCCTTCAGTGCGACAAAGCCGAATGCCGGAATCCGCCCATCAGTCGACAGCACCAACGCTACATTCACCTGGCCATCCCTGAGCGCTTGGTAAGTCAGGCCGCCGTCCATCCGCACGACATCTTTGCGCTCGAATTCAAACTTGTAGGTCTCTTGAAGAGGCCGCAAGCCATCGGGTCGCGAAAAAAATTCAGCGTTAGAGGCGAATTTATAGGCTTTGCCTGCACCAATATTTTTCGCCAGATCACTGATCGAAACGATGCCATCTTTATCAGCCTCTTCCTTGCGCATGGCAAAGGCGTAGGTGTTGTTGGCTCTCGATGGATTCAGCCAAGTTATGCCCTTCTGTGCGTCAAGGGTGCTGACCTTCTTATACGTTTCTTCAGCGTTCAGCTTATCCATGACTTTATTGTAAGTAATCAGGGAGGTGCCGGTGTATTCCCAATACACATCAACCTGACCGTTCTCTTGTGCCGCGCGCAGTACAGACGACCCCAAATCCGGGCGCTTATCTACGTTGTATCCATTGGCACGCAATAACTGAGTTGTCATCTCCGCTACCAGTTGCTGCTCTGTAAACTTCTTGCCACCTACCACAATAGTACTATCGGCAGAAGCACTGCCCACGGAACTTAAAACAAGGCCTAGCGTAAAGATCAGACTGGTTAGCACTCGATGAATCATGATGCACCTCGTATTATTAGTTTATGTCTAGGGTCTTCAAATTCATGTACGCCCGGCCAACCTCAAACCACGCGACACTGCAACGTTTTGGATCAAACCGCACGCTAGATCGACGGCGATGGCCAACAGGGCAGTCGACACAGCACCTGCCAACATCATGCCAAAGTCGTTCAGGTCGATACCCGTAAAGATCAACTCGCCCAGCCCACCACCACCGACCAGGAAGGCCAGCGGCGCGGTGCCGACGTTGATCGCCAGCGCCGTGCGGATGCCCGCGAAAATCACGTTCATCGCATTCGGAATCTCGACTTTCCACAGTGTTTCCCGTGGCGTCATGCCCATGGCCTCGGCCGCTTCGACCAAGTGCGGTGGTACCGCGCGCAAACCTTCATAGGTGTTAACCGCCACGGGCAGCAACGTGGCGACAAACAAACCGATGATGGCTGCGCCGCTGCCGATGCCGATAACGCTCATTGCCAACGCCAACAGTGCGAGTTTGGGTATCGCCTGTCCCACATTGAGGAACTGCATGCTGACCATGGCGTAACGCTGGTTCGCCGGACGGCTCATCCAGACGCCCAACGGCAGCGCGATGGCCAGGGCCAGCACCCCGCTGACCGCCACGATCTGCAGATGCTGGACCGTCAGGTAGCTGATGTCGCTCCAGTAAAACTGGAGCCCTTCCCAAAATCTGATCAGTAAGTCAGACATCGTCAGTGCACCGCCGGAGTAATGTTTTCAACCAGTCGCGCCAAGATGTCAGCCTGGTGGACATAGCCGATGAAGCGACCGTCGCTGTCGTTGCACAACGCCCAGTCCTGGCCGCGACCCAGTAGCTGCGAGAGCACGTAGCGCAGGTCATCTCCAGGTTTGACGATCAGTTGCGAGCGCGAAGCGATACCGCTGTTGCCGCCGACGACCTGCATCTGTTCCCGTGGCGGGATCTTGCTGGCGATGTCACCGGCCCGCAGCAAACACAGGCGTTTCATGATCCGGTCGCTGCCCATGAAGTTCGCCACGAACTCGCTATTGGGCCGCGCCAGCAGATCATCCGGGCTGCCGAATTGCTGAATTTTGCCGTTATGGAACAAGGCGACACAGTCAGCCATCTTCACGGCTTCGTCGATGTCATGACTGACAAACAGCACGGTCTTGTTGACCTGACGCTGGATGCGCATGAACTCGTCCTGGATCACCTCCCGGTTGATGGGATCGATCGCGCCAAAGGGCTCGTCCATCAACATCACGGGCGGATCCGCGGCCAAGGCACGAGCCACTCCCACGCGTTGCTGCTGACCACCCGACAGTTCGCACGGGTAACGTTTCAGGAATTTGGCCGGTTCCAGCGCGACCACTTCCAGCAGCTCTGCGGCTCGCTTGCGGCTCTTGGTCTTGTCCCAGCCCAGCAGGTTGGGCACGACGCAGATGTTTTCTTCGACGGTCATGTTCGGGAACAGCCCGACTTGCTGAATCACGTAACCGATCGAGCGTTTGAGGGTAACGCTGTCCAGTTCAGAGGTATCGCGACCACCAATTCGGATCGTGCCCGAGGTAGGCGTGATCAGTCGGTTGATCATCTTCAGCGTCGTGGTTTTACCGCAGCCCGACGGCCCAAGCAGTACGCAGATCTGTCCCTCTTCAACGTTGAAGGAGACATCTTCCACAGCGGTGATTGAGCCAAATTGTTTGTTGAGGTTTTCGATCTGGATCACGTCGTCGCTTCCTTCATTCGGCCAGTGGCCACTTTGTTCTTGTTCAGGCCTTTCGGCGTCAGGAGCCGCTGCAAGCCGTACAGCGCGTAATCGGCCGCAATTGCAATGACACTGATGACGATGGCTCCGGCCAACAGCTGCCGTGTATCGGATTGAGCGATGCCGCGAATGATGAGACTGCCCAGGCCGCCGGCGCCGATATAGGCCGCGATGGCCGCAATGCCGATATTGATGACAGTGGCCATCCTGACGCCCGCCATGATCAGCGGGACCGCAATCGGCAGCTCAACCTTGCGCAGCCGTTGCCAGGTTGACATGCCCATCCCGATCGCTGCTTCGCGCAAGGCCGGGTCGATGTTAGAGATCGCAGTGGTGGTGTTGCGGATGATGGGCAGCTGAGAATAGAGAAACAGCGCAATGACCGCCGGTACTACGCCGATCCCGTAGCCAATCAACGACAGGGCCGGAATCATAAGCCCGAACAGCGCGGCGGAGGGAATGGTCATCAGGACCGCAGCGAAGGCTAGCACCCAATGGCGCATCCTGGGGTGCTGGGAGATCGCGATCCCAACAGGCACACCGGTCAGAATCGCCAGCCCCACCGCTATCGCGACGATGAGAAGGTGCTGTCCGAGTAGCAGACTGATCAGCCCGCCGTTTTCCAGAACGAAACTCAAGGTTTCCATGGTTGTTATGCCTTCTGTACGTCATTGTTGTTATTGCCGGCTGAGCATCTGGAAGTGGACGCCGGACTCTGTGAGAAACATTACCGCGTCACTGAGCGGACACTGAGCTTTGAGCTCGACGATTCTTATCAAAAAACCGACGTCGCGATGCATTCGGCTTGCAATACAGCTCAAAAGGTCGAGTAAGACAGAAAGAATACTGGATCGCCAGTTCACCAAGTTCTAACCGTGCACACCAACAGTCGGGCCAAGTCATTAGCTAGCTATGCGGTTTTACAGGGCGAATCGAGTCTGAGGTTTATTGAGGGATTGGCGCCCATCGACCACGGCGCTCAGGACTCGCGATCAGGAATGCGCATCATCAAATTTCCGTCGCTCTTCTCCGGGAGTGCATCCCCAGACACGCCGGTAAGCGGCGCCCAGATGCGACGCAGAGACGAACCCGCAGGTGTAAGCAATGGAAGCAATGGGCTGAGTGCTTTCGCGCAGCAATCGGCGTGCTTCGTTCAACCGGAGTTCCAGATAAAATTTCTTTGGCGTCATGCCGAAGTGCTGATGCCACAAGCGCTCCAACTGACGGTGCGACAGATTGCATCGGTCGGCGATCTCTTCGATGCCGACGATGTTCTCCAGATTGTTTTCCATGAAAGCAATGGCCGCCGTCAGCCGTCGATCGTGAATTCCGAACCGCCACTGAATCGACATCCGCTGATGTTCTTCCGGCGCCCTTATTCTGGTGTGCAGGAATTGCTCGGCAACACTGGCAGCGAGTTGATTACCGAAATCAAGAGCGATTTGCGCCAGCATGAGGTCAATGGCCGCCGTCCCGCCCCCACAGGTCCATCGATTGTCATGGTTGACATACAGGTCTTTGGTGACCTCGATCGTGGGGAATTCTTCCGAAAATTGTCCGATGCACTCCCAGTGCAAGGTGCACCGCTTTCCCTCCAGCAATCCGGCGCGCGCCAAAATGAATGTACCGGTACTCAGGGCGCCCACGGTTTTCCCCCCCGCAGCTGCTCGCTGGAGAAAGCGCAGTATTTTCGGTGGCTTCTGGTGTTCGATGTCTAGGCTCGCCAGGACAAAAACGCGATCTAACTCCGGCGCCTGATCAATTGCCTGGGTCTGTATTTCGATACCACTGCTGGAGCTGACCGGCCCGCCCGACTCTGTGAGCAGGGTCCACTCATAAAGTGCTTTACCGGATAACCGATTGGCAGACCGCAAAGGCTCGCTGGCTCCCGCCAGGGCCATCATTGAAAACTCAGGGAGAATGAGCAACCCGATTCGTTTGGTTGTGGAGCTATTCACAGACGTCGCTGATTCGTTGGGGGCTGTCATCGCCAGATCCTTTTCATGGGAAGTTCCAGCCATTCAAGTGAATAGCTTAGGCCGGCCCGAGGGGCTTTGGACACGCCATGTTAGGGGTTAGACAGGCATTCAGCCAGATTGCACCGTTGAGACTGCGAACGAGCCAGGTCGAAGCGCAGCGATAGATCGTAATGACGGGGAGCGCACCCCACAACAACGGAAATCGCTGTGAAACCTCGTCACCCGGGGTCCCACAGGATAATGGCGAGCGGATCAGCCGCGCGCGCGGATCGCCTCATCGATGCTCTGGATCATCGATTTGAATACAGGACTGTCCACCTGATTCTGCTGGCCATGTTGCATATGCGAAATGATCAGCGCGCTTGGGCCTGCATCACCTGGATAGTTCTGGTGCAGACGTACAGACTCCGACGGCATGTGCAGTGTGTTGTCGGCGCCGTGGATGATCAGCGCTGGCGGGAAGCCTTTTGCACCTTCGATGGACAGCTCCGGGTCATACGCTACATAGGACTTGTAAGACTTAGCCGTCACGTGAGTGCAACCAGGCCAACGGTCCGCGCCACCCGCTTCGGTGTAGCCACCCAGTTGCTGATCAACGTAAGCCTGAGTCTCTGGATCAAGCGGGTAGTAGCCGAGGCGGGTCGCATCGGTCCCGGTATCGAACGGAGGAATCGGAGCATCATCCAGGAGTTGGTGAATGGCTGCATCCGCCGCACCTTTGTCTGCACGCAAGGCTTGCAGCTTACGGATGTTGGTGTAGCTCATCGGCACCCAAAAGCGGATTTGTTCACCACCGGCAGCGGCCAGTTCAGCCACTGCGCCCAGGCTCGCCACCGACCCCATCGCCCAAGATGCGACCACGGGCATTTCGCCGAAATTCTCGCGCGCCCATTCTACGGCGCCCAGAACTTCATCTTTCTGGTCTTCCAGGCTGACATTGGTGATCTCAATGTCCCCAGACTTGATCGTATTGCGCATGTACTTGTTGGAAAAGAAACCGGCCACATCGTAGGTCATGACTCGATAACCCCGGGCGGCCAAGGCGCGGCCGAACAGTTGGCCGTACATCGTCACCCCGCCAGTGAAACCGGAGTTAAAAACTACGGGTGGAAGCTTTTGCGAGGCAGCGTCCAGCTGTTCTGGCTGAAATACGGCGCCTTTGAGACTTAGGGTGTCTTCGCCGTACTTAACAGTAAAGTTGATTTCTTTTGTAATAATGTTAGTCATCTCAGGATATCTCGAAGTTATAGCGTGGGCGTAGCTCAACTTACCAACTGACCAAGTGCTCCCCTGAGCAGTTGGCCAACAGGAATTCGGGTTTCTTTGGAAACTTGATGTGCAACGGCATCAACAAAGTTGAAAGCCTTGTTTAAATCCAACAGGTCGGAATACGGCACACCCTTGTTGTCAGTTCCAACATGCGGTGCGTCAGTTGCCTCCAGAAGAATCTTGTCCGCGCCGACCGAGCAGACAATCTGCGTCACGAAGCGAGCGGTTTCCTCGGGATCAACAGAGGTGCGATAGCCAGGGCCTTTGAACCAAACATTGCCTCGCTCTCGTGCTTCAGTGAGTAGTGCGATGTAAGCCGGTTCAGTAATGCCACGCTCGCTGTGACAGGTGCCCACATGATCGATGATGACCCGCACATCGCCCGGAACCTGGCGCAGTACACGTAGATTCGTCTCGGCTTCTTTCGCGTAAATGTGCAGATGCTGGTGAGGGAGCAGGCGGGCGTAAAACGCCAGCCATTGTTCATCACGGAACTGGGTATCAGAAACAGATTCGGGCCTGGCATCGTGCAGAACGATTCGGGCGCCGATAATTTGAGGATGTGCCAGACGTTCCTGGGTGGCGTAAGCAGGCTGCGCCTTGATCGTCCCCACCAGTTTCACTTCGCCGTAGCGCAGCGGATCTGTTGCCTGGAGGTTCCTGAGCTCCTCGAAAGAAGCGAACACGTTTTCAGAGTCGGGCAGGATGCTCAAATGGACGTTATTGAGGAACGTCGGAGCAATTCCGGCATCGATCAATGTATCCAGATAAGCCGTCAGCGGATGCGGCTCCGGTAATGCATAGGGCAGCGAACCGGCTACTCGGCGCAGGTCTTGCGAAGTGTAAAAATGAACGTGACTGTCTATTCTTTTGATCAACGGCAGCATGATTATTGTTTCCTGCTTCTGTGCGAAAACAATAATCGTCGTCAGCCCTTCGTCGCTCCCGCCAACTCGACGAGTAGTATCAAAATTTCGCCATGCGCGACTTCGTGAGCAAAGAGATTTAGGAGATCACCTTGTCGAGTTACAGGGTCGAAACAGCCTTGACACCTTCTACTGTGCTGCTTACAGGATTGTACGGTGATGCAAAAGAAGTCCGAGACGGTCGATGGGTAAGTGTTCCGTCAAACAGATGGCGAAAAAATAATGGGTTTAGGCCGCCTCTGGTTGCCTGTCCGGTTCCTAACCATTAGCGGAGAAGAGTTTTGCTCTTCATCCCGATGGATATCACATATATGGACTCTCCCCACAAGTGATGAGTAACGCTTTTCCAACGCTGTCGTCAGTGCGATTGCATTCGTATATCTGGCCGCTGTTGGGCTTGCTCTCCCTGACCACTCTGTAGTTCGCGTAACGGGGGCCAGTCGTTCATGGACGAGCAGGTAGCGTCCAGCAGTGAACGACCGTAAAGGGCCGTTTTCTACCCTTTGCGACAGGCAGCGATCGGCCAGAAGCAATGGGATGGACTCCTCCTCACCTCGGCATCTTGAGTGCCAGACTGAAAGTGCGAACCACAGTCAACAGTGAGAAGGAGTCCACACATGAAGCTTTTGCGCATTGGGGTCGACCTGGCCAAGAACGTGTTTCAGATTCACGGCGTGGATCGTCATGAGCAGCCTGTCTGGCGGCAGCGTTTACCGCGCGATCGCTGGCTGCAAACGGTGCTGGAGAAGATCGAGCCCGGCTGTGAAATCGGCATGGAAAGTTGCGGTGGTGCACACCATTGGGCGCGGCAGCTACAGGCACGCGGATTTCGGGTGAGACTGATCGCGCCGCAGTTCGTCAAACCGTACGTCAAGAGCAACAAGAACGACGCCAACGATGCCGAGGCAATCTGTGAGGCGATGAGCCGCCCCAGCATGCGCTTCGTCGCCGTCAAGACCATCGAGCAACAGGATATCCAGGCGACGCATCGCATCCGGGCCGGCTTAATCGAACAGCGGACGGCCAAAGCCAATCAGATTCATGGGTTGATCGCCGAGTACGGCCTCATTGCGCCGAAGGAATTGCTCATGCTGCGTCGCGCAATACCGTGCTGGTTGGAAGAGGCGGATAACGGTTTGACGGTACGCTTGCGTCGTCTGCTGAATGGCCTGTGGGGCGACCTTCGCGCATTGGATGAACGTGTTGGCCAACTCGACAGCGAAATATCTGCGATCGCGGCAAGTGAGCCGACGGCCGTCCGTTTGCAGCAACTGCGCGGCGTCGGCCCGATGATCGCCACCGCACTCATTGCTGCCATCGGTGATGCCCGACAGTTTGCCAATGGCCGACAACTGGCCGCCTCGCTAGGGCTGACGCCAAAGCAACACAGTTCTGGCGGCAAGGATCGACTGCTTGGCATCAGCAAACGTGGGGATGCTTATCTGCGAACGTTGATGGTCCACGGTGCGCGGTCGACACTGCGCACAGCCAAGTCCAAAGACGATCGACTTAGCCAGTGGGTCGTCCGCTTGGCTGAGCGCTCACATCCCAATGTGGCCGCTATCGCACTAGCGAACAAAACCGCACGCATGGCTTGGGCGATGCTGCGCAACGACACTAATTACCAACCGGATCGGGCTGCGGCCTGATCTACCAAGCCGCCACGTCCAACGCATAAACAACCGTCTACCCAGATTGCTAAGCAACCCGAACGACGGCAAACCGGTCGAACCAGCGTTGGTAAAACCCTCAAGTGTCCAGGTGCGTAAAGCACGTAGAAGCGATTGGGAGCCGACGCGCGAATAGCCCATCATGGCCCTACATCGAATCGATGCCGAAGTCAGAGGCCGAATATACATGTGCAGTCGGCACGGGCGCCAAAGCAAAGGGGGCTTGCAATGAGGAGGAGTCCATATACGGACGGTCGTGCAAGGTCGAGGCTCGGGACATGAAACTGTTTTCCGGGCTTATGCCATCAGCCAGTTCTCGGATCTGGCGGCGGTCTTTTACTTCAGCCCGAGCCGTGCTGGCGAACATTCCCGCAACTTCCTTCATCTTGAACGGCAAGATGGTCTGGATGACTTTGCTAGCTACAGAGCAGAACTTTACCTAGGTGTTACGCAGAGCGGCTGTGCGGTCCATGCGCGGCCTAAGTTCTTCGATTTGCCCGCGACAAACAACAGCCAGATCGCCGAAAAACCGCTGCACTACCTCGTTGCATTGTACGAAGTTGAATCGCTCACTCCACACCAAGGAGTACGGTTATAGAAATTCGAGAGCTGGTTCCAGTGCATGCGACATAAAAAAGCGTCGCTAATAAATACTCCCTACCCCGGCACCACCGCACTCATATGAATCGCATCGTGTCGCCAGTACTCCAGGTCACAGTCGATTAAAAATCCATGTTGGTCATAATTGACCCGGGCGATGCGTAGGCCGGGGCTGCCCAGCGAGACCTTCAGCGCTGCAGCTGCATCCACCGGCAGCGCTGTCGGTACGATCTCGAATCGCACCTGTCCATAGCGAATGCCGTAATGGCTGGCGTATAGCTCAGTCAGCGATTGATTCAGATCGAAGTCGAGTATCTGCGGGAAATACTCTGGTTTGAGGTAATGCTCCACGTACAGTACCAGCCGTTGATCGATGCGCCGCACGCAACAAATCTGGATCACGCTGGACAACGCCGGCAACTGCAGCAGATCGCAGATGACTGCCGACGCCGGTTGCAGGCGCGCGCAAAGCACCTCCGTCGACGGCACTCGCCCCTGCGCACTTACCATGGCGTGAAAGTGGCTGCGGCGCATCAAGTCATACGCCAGGCGCGGCGGCGAAATGAACCAGCCACGTCGCTCCTCGCGATACACCAGCCCCTGAGCTTCCAGTTGCAACAGCGCTTCGCGCACGGTGATCCGCGTGGTGTTGAACAGCTCGCTGAGTTTACGCTCGGAAGGCAGTTTGCTACTGGGAGGCAACATGCCGTGCTCGATCTGCTCCTGTAAGGCCTGACCGATGGTTGTTACCGCTCTAGGTGTATTTTCGCGCATCAACGTTACCTATCTGGACTAGTGCAGTGCGTTTTTTTGGCGGATTCGAGTGTGAATACCACCTTAGCAAGTATTTTACAGCCGAGGCAAAGCGTATGACGGACAGATGAAAAAAACGTTGCCAGGAGCCTAAAAGTACTAAAAAAAAAAAATATAAATCCATGGCTATCAAAGAATTACCTCTTATTTCAGTTCGCGAGGCGGAGTACTTCTCCCATCTGAGCAGAACCCGGGCAGGACTGATCTCGACATTAAAATGTCATCTCACGGACCTAAAGTGGCTCAAGTTTTGCTGGACTAGACCAGATTAACAAAAATACCGTCGATAAAACGCAACGCTGAAACGCCCATGAAGGAGCTTCGAATGAAACATCTTTTTCTGGCATCACTGTTAGGTTCGACCATTGCCATGTGCACCGCAGCCATGGCGGCTGATGATTTGAAAACCCTGGAAGCCGCCGCAAAAGCGGAAGGTGCAGTCAACAGCCTCGGCATGCCCGATAACTGGGCGAACTGGAAAGGCACTTGGGAAGACCTGGCAACGACCTACGGCCTCAAGCACATCGACACTGATCTGAGCTCCGCTCAGGAAGTCGCCAAGTTCGCTGCAGAAAAAGACGATGCCAGCGCCGACATCGGCGATGTGGGGGCAGCCTTCGGTCCTATCGCTGTTAAACAGGGCGTGACCCAGCCGTACAAGCCGACCACCTGGGCTGAAGTTCCGGATTGGGCCAAAGACAAAGACGGACACTGGGCGCTGGCCTACACCGGCACTATCGCGTTCATCATCAACAAGAAACTGCTGCATGGTTCCGAAGCACCGAAAAGCTGGGCTGACTTGAAGACGGGCAAATACAAAGTGTCCATTGGTGACGTTAGTACCGCTGCCCAGGCTTCCAACGGCGTACTGGCTGCTGCGCTAGCCAACGGCGGTGACGAAAAGAACATTGGGCCGGGGCTTATGTTGTTTTCTGAACTCGCCAAGCAAGATCGCCTGTCACTGTCCAGTCCAACGATCGCCACCATTGAAAAAGGTGAAATCGAAGTCGGCGTAGTCTGGGACTTCAACGGCCTGAGTTATCGCGCCAAGATGGTCAATCCGGATGACTTCGAGGTGCTGATCCCGTCTGACGGCTCGGTGATTTCTGGCTACACCACCATCATCAATAAATACGCCAAGAACCCGAATGCCGCCAAGCTAACCCGTGAATACATCTTCAGCGATGCTGGCCAGATCAATCTGGCGCGCGGCAACGCCCGTCCAATTCGTGCAGAACACCTGACGTTGCCGCCCGACGTGCAGGCCAAACTGCTACCCAACGAACAGTACAAAAAGGTCAAACCGATCACAGACGCCGACGCATGGGAAAATACGTCAAAGGCGCTGCCCAAGAAGTGGAACGAGACTGTTATCGTCGAAATGAAGTAAGGCCACACCCTGTAGGAGCGGACTTGTCCACTATGGCGGTGTGCGACACACCGCTTCAAGTTCGCTCCTACGCAGTGGTGTGTGTTCAATACGGTCCCCGGAGTTTCCCCATGAATCACAACGTCATCCTTGTCGTGCTCGACGGACTCAACTATGAGATTGCGCGCTACGCCATGGGGCACCTGCAGGCTTATGTCGGCGCAGGACGCGCGGCGCTCTACAAACTGGAGTGTGAACTGCCTGCTCTGTCCCGTCCGCTTTACGAATGCATCCTGACCGGTGTGACACCCATTGACAGTGGCATCGTCCACAACAACGTCTCGCGCCTGTCCAATCAGCGCAGCATTTTTCATTACGCCACCGATGCCGGCCTGACAACCGCCGCGGCGGCCTATCACTGGATCAGCGAGCTGTACAACCGTTCACCGTTTGTCGCTGCCAGGGACCGCCACACTGACGACTACGACCTGCCGATCCAGCACGCCCATTTCTACTGGAACGATCACTACCCGGACTCGCATCTGTTCGCCGACGCCGAAGACCTGCGCCTGCGCCACGCACCGAACTTTTTACTGGTGCACCCCATGAACATCGACGACGCCGGGCACAAACATGGCCTCGACACCCCGCAATACCGCAACAGCGCCCGCTCCGTCGACATCATCCTGGCCGACTACCTGCAAGGCTGGCTGGATGCCGATTACCAAGTGCTGGTAACGGCCGACCACGGCATGAACAACGATCGCTCTCACAACGGGCTGCTACCGCAAGAACGAGAAGTGCCGTTGTTCGTCCTCGGCAACGGCTTCAGTTTCAATGCCAGCGCGGCACCGAAACAGACTGAAATCTGCGGCACCGTTTGCGAACTGCTCGGCGTGACTCACAACAAACCTATATGCAGGGAGTTACTCAAGTGAATTCAGTTCGAGGTAAATGGCTGGCGGCGCTATGCGTGGTGCCCTTCGCTGTGTTTTTCATCGTGTTCCAGATTGCCCCGCTGGTGTGGGTGCTGCTCAATAGCGTGCAATCGGAAGCCAACGGCTGGGGCCTGTCAAACTTCGCCGAAGTGTTCAATTCGCGGTTTTATCGGCAAGCGATCGGGCACAGCCTTGAGATCAGTTTTTGGTCGAGCCTGTTCGGCATCATCATCGCGGTGCTCGGTGCTTATTCCTTGCGTCGGGTCAGCTCGCGACTGCGCAATTTCGTCAACGCTTTCGCCAACATGACCAGCAATTTTTCTGGGGTGCCGCTGGCCTTTGCCTTCATCATCCTGCTGGGGTTCAACGGCACCTTTACGATCATGCTCAAACAGGCTGGGATCATTCAAGATTTCAATCTTTACTCGAAAACCGGCCTGATCATTCTCTACACCTACTTCCAGATTCCGTTGGGTGTGTTGCTGCTTTACCCAGCCTTCGACGCCTTGCGTGAGGACTGGCGGGAGTCTGCCTCGCTGCTCGGTGCCAATGGCTGGCAGTTCTGGCGGCATATCGGTCTACCAGTGCTGACGCCTGCGCTGCTGGGCACCTTCGTGATCCTGCTGGCCAACGCCCTCGGCGCCTACGCTACGGTGTACACACTGACCACCGGCAACTTTAACGTGCTGCCGATCCGTATCGCGGCGATGGTTTCCGGCGACATTTCCCTGGACCCGAACATGGCCAGCGCCCTGGCGGCGATTCTGGTGGGCCTGATGACGCTGGTGACCATCATCCACCAGTGGCTATTGAAGAGGAGCTACCATGTCTCGCGTTGAACTCGATCCCGCCGGTGTCTATCACCGAGCAGTGGTGTACTTGATATTTGCCATTCTTTTGCTGCCGCTGGCAGGCACCTTTATCTACTCAATTTCCAGCAGTTGGTCGGCGACCATTTTGCCCAGCGGATTCACGATCAAGTGGTACGCACAACTGTGGAGTGACCCACGCTTCCTGAGCGCTTTTGGTCAGTCGCTGCTGGTGTGTATCGGTTCGCTGATCTTCTCTGTGGTGCTGATCCTGCCACTGCTGTTCGTGGTGCATTATCACTTTCCCAAGCTCGACGCACTGATGAACATCCTGATTCTGCTGCCGTTCGCGGTGCCACCCGTGGTGTCGTCGGTGGGCCTGTTGCAGCTCTACGGTTCAGGACCGCTAGCCATGGTTGGCACGCCGTGGATTCTGATTGGTTGCTACTTCACCGTGGCACTGCCGTTCATGTACAGGGCCATCACCAACAACCTGCAAGCGATCAACTTGACCGACCTGATGGACGCTTCGCAACTACTCGGTGCCAGCACCTGGCGAGCAGCGTTCCTGGTGGTGCTGCCGAACCTGCGTAAGGGCTTGATGATTGCTTTGCTGCTGTCGTTCTCCTTCCTACTCGGTGAATTCGTATTCGCCAACATCCTGGTGGGTACCCGCTACGAAACCCTGCAGGTTTACCTGAACAACATGGGCAACAGCAGCGGCCACTTTACCAGTGCACTGGTGATTTCTTACTTCGTGTTCGTCCTAGTGCTGACCTGGGTTGCCAATTTACTGAATAAGGACCAAAGCCAATGAACTTCGTCAGCGTTGAACACCTGCAAAAGAACTACGCCGGTACCGCGGTATTCAGTGACATCAACTGCGTAATTAATAAAGGCGAATTCGTTACTCTCCTCGGCCCATCCGGTTGTGGAAAGTCCACTCTGTTGCGCTGCATCGCAGGCCTGACGTCGGTCACCAGTGGCAGCATTCTGCTGGACGGTCAGGACCTGGTCCCGATCCCACCGCAAAAGCGCGGCATTGGTATGGTGTTCCAGAGCTACGCGTTGTTTCCGAATATGACCGTCGAGCAAAACGTCGCGTTCGGCTTGCGCATGCAAAAAATCAACAGTGACGACAGCCACAAGCGCGTGGCAGAAATCCTCCGGTTGGTGGAACTAACCGACTTCGCCAACCGCTATCCGCACCAAATGTCCGGCGGCCAGTGTCAGCGTGTAGCGCTGGCGCGTTCGTTGGTGACCCAGCCGCGCTTGCTTCTGCTTGATGAGCCGCTGTCGGCGCTCGATGCACGGATTCGTAAACATCTTCGTGAACAGATCCGCGCCATTCAACGTGAACTGGGCTTGACCACGATTTTCGTGACCCACGATCAAGAGGAAGCGCTGACCATGAGTGATCGGATCTTCCTGATGAACCAAGGCCGGATTGTGCAGAGCGGCGACGCCGAAACCCTGTACACCGCGCCGGTGGATGTATTTGCCGCCGGTTTCATCGGTAACTACAACCTGCTGGACGCCGAATGCGCCAGTCGTCTACTGCAGCGGCCGATCAAGTGCCGCTTGGCGATTCGCCCGGAAGCCATCCAGTTGAGCCTGAGCGGCGAGCTGGACGGCGAAGTGTGCAGCCACAGTTTGCTGGGCAACGTGATTCGTTACCGAGTTGAAGCCCGTGGCGTGGAACTGGTGGTCGACGTGCTCAACCGCTCCGCCGACGACTTACACCCCAACGGTCGACGCGTCACCCTGAACATCGAAGCGTCGGCGCTTTGTGAGGTGGCCTGAGGCACCGCATCAAACGATTCGTACGCAAGCCTGACTGTCAGGCACCAAAGACTTGCCTGACGACCATGCACCCGGTGTCGCAAGAATTTTTAGAGGACCGCATTAATGACTTTAGCAATTTTCGATCTGGACGAAACCCTGATCGACGGCGACTGCGCCAGCTTGTGGAACGAACAGATGGGCCGCTTCGGCTGGGTTGACCCTGCATCATTCATGCGCAAGAACAATGAACTGATGGCTGCCTATAACACCGGGCAACTGTCAATGGAAGACTACATGGCCTTCAGTCTGGAACCCTTGGTCAGCCGCACGCCGGAAGACGTCAAACACCTGATCGGCCACTGGATCGAGGACTTCATTGTCCCCATCATCTACAACGACGCCTGCACTACAATCGCCGCCCATCGTGCGGCGGGTGACAGGATACTGGTGATCTCGGCCTCTGGCTTGCACCTGGTAAAACCGATAGCTGAACGGATCGGCGTCGACGAAGTATTGGCCATCGAGCTGGAGGTCAAGCATGGCGTCTATACAGGCTCGACCCAGGGCGTACTGACCTACCGCGAAGGCAAAGTCACGCGTTTGCTGGAATGGCTGAATACCGAAGGGGAAAGCCTCGAAGGCGCAGCGTTCTATTCCGATTCGCGTAATGACCTGGCTCTGTTGTTGAAGGTCGATCACCCCAATGTGGTCAACCCGGACGCAGTGCTGCGTGATCAGGCGGAACAGGCCGGGTGGCCGATTCATAGCTGGAAATAACACATAAAGGCTGCCCCGGTAGACCCGCCACCTATACCCTGGAATGACTCGAATGAACGCTATCCAAAAACGATTCAATGCCTTATTGACCCACAAGGCTGTCGGGGCTGAGGCGCCTCCTGCACTGACCGAAGCACTCGCCCGCCAACTGCTCGACAGGCTCGGGCAGCTGCGCTTGTTTGCTCATAGTTATCCCCTACTGGCCAACCTAAACAATGGACGTCTCACGCCTGCCGACATGCTGGACTTCGCCTATCGCCACGAGTTGCAAGGCCTCAGCTTGCACTTGCTCGATGGCGAGGAAAACAGCCTTAGCCAAATGACGCAGGCACAGTTGCGCGAGTTTGCAGAAAAGGCCAATTGTCTGGGCCTGGATGTGCACCTGGAAATCAGTAGTACACGGAGAAAAGATGTCGATCAAGTCATCGCCATTGCCAAGACCCTTGGCAGCCAGAACATCCGCGTTTACTCACGCTATGAGGGGACTCTGTCTGGGGTTATGGACATTATTGAGTCAGACCTGCATTACCTCGCAAAACAGGCAGATGAACACGATCTGTTCTTCGATTTTGAGCAGCATGAGGAACTCAAAAGCGGTGAAATTGCAGAGCTACTGAACCGGCTCAACCACCCTCGACTTCATGCATTGTTCGACTTCGGCAACATGATCAACGCCTGTGAAGCTCCTCTGCCCGCGCTTCAAACTATGGCCCCGCATATTCGCCAAGCCCACCTCAAGGGTGTGCGCATTGTTCCGGAGCAAAATGGATTCGGCCATTACGGCGTCCTGCAGGGCTCTGACGAGGATGATCTGCCCAACGCACGCATGCTGTTTGAGCTGTTAATGCTAGGGGAGTTAACCCCGCAGGTGATCGCATTCATCCTTGAACAGGAAAACCATTACATAGCCCCAGCTTTCCGTCATATCGGAGAAGCCGCTGACCCTTTCATTCCTTACCGGGAGATGAGCGAAACGGCACTTCCTCCAGGCTTCTCGATGGAGCGAATGATGGTTGAGGAACACCGTTGGGCGAATAATCAAATCACCTATGTACGAGGCCTGCTCGCCGAATTCAGAACCTTGGCCGAGTTGGCATTGGCCAACCACGCAAGCGCCTGAACCTCACGTGACAACCAGCGGTGTTTACTCAATTAGAGAGTGTAAGCCATGCCCAGCTAACCCCTGGCCGTTTTCTACCCTGAATTCAACCCCGATTGAAATGATTTAAGCAGGTGGTGTTTGATGTTCTCTCTGGCTTGCTTTCTCTCACGTACGAACTTGCTGTTGTTCTCAACAAGTCGCAGTACGACCGCTGCGATCCGTTCGGCCTCAACGGCCTGCGATCCTTGATTTATCAGGATGGTGTCGCTGATTGACGTTAATCAGCGACTCCTTGGGTGAGTGCTAAACGCCTCAGGAGATAACACGTCGCTTTTCATACGCTGCACTTCCAATCCTCAACCGTTGGGGTTTTTTATGCTGACCCTGCTTGATTTGCTTTCTGCCGTTGCCCTACTGATTTGGGGTACGCACATTGTCCGTACCGGCATCATGCGGGTGTACGGTTCACAGTTGCGCCACATACTCAGCCAGAACATGGCCAAGCGCCCCTTAGCCTTCATCGCCGGGATTCTGGTCACCGCTTTGGTACAGAGCAGTAACGCCACGGCAATGCTGGTCACTTCATTCGTCGGCCAAGGCCTGATGACATTGACGCCAGCGTTGACGATCATGCTCGGCGCGGATGTCGGCACAGCCTTGATGGCCCGTGTGCTGACCTTCGATCTGGCCTGGCTGTCACCGCTGTTAATTTTTCTCGGGGTGATCTTTTTTCTCTCGCGCAAGCAAACCCCCGCCGGGCAGCTTGGACGGGTAGGGATCGGCCTGGGCCTGATCATTCTGGCGCTCCAATTGATTGTTACGTCCGCACAGCCCATCACACATGCGTCAGGCGTGAAAGTACTTTTTGCCTCGCTGACGGGGGATCTGATGCTCGATGCCTTGGTCGGCGCGATGTTCGCGCTGATTTCCTACTCCAGCCTCGCTGCCGTGCTGCTGACCGCAACTCTGGCTGGCTCGGACATCATCAGTCTGCCGGTGGCGATCGGTCTGGTGATCGGTGCAAACATCGGCAGCGGCCTACTGGCATTCCTGAGCACCAGCACGCAAAACATCGCCGGACGACAGGTAGCGCTGGGAAGCCTACTGTTCAAGTTGATTGGTCTGTTGTTGATCATTCCAGTGCTGGATCTATTGGTGAAGTGGATGGACACGTTCGGCTCCAGCCCACAAAGCCTGGTGATCAGCTTCCATCTGTCCTACAACACTCTGCGTTGCCTGCTGATGCTACCCAGCGTCAAGCCGATGGCCCGTCTGTGTTCCTGGCTATTGCCCGAACGCCCAGAAACCAACGGCATAACCAAACCTCGGTATCTGGACGCGGCAGCACTAATGACCCCGAGTCTGGCGCTGGCCAATGCCGTACGCGAAACTCTGCGTTTGGGTGACCTGATCGAAAGTATGCTGATCGCCATGCAAGGAGTACTGCGTGGAACGCAAGCGGCGGTCACCCTGGAAGTACGCCGCCTCTATGACGATGTCGAAGTGTTGTGCAGCACAATCAAGCACTATCTGGCACAAATGCCCCGGGAAGACCTCTGCGAGGAAGACAGCCGGCGCTGGGCAGAAATCATCGAATTGGTGCTCAACCTCAAACTGGCCAGTGATCTGATCGAGCGCATGCTGCGCAGGATCCAGCAGCAGAATACCTCGCAGCGGCGCTCTTTTTCCGAAGTCGGACTGGAGGAGTTGACCGGGCTGCACAGCCAGCTGCTGTCGAACCTGCATCTGGGACTGGCGGTATTTGTCAGCGCCGATCGGGAAAGCGCGCGACAACTACTGCGTGAGAAACGACGTTTCCGCGCACTGGAGCGGCGACTGGCCCATGCCCACATCAGCCGCTTGCAGCGCAAGGTGGTGCAGAGTATCGAAACCAGTTCCCTGCATCTGGAACTGATCGCGGACATGAAACGGCTTAACTCGCTATTTTGCGGCAGCGCTTATGTCGTACTGGAAACATCGGAAACCGGTGCGCGATTCAGTGAGTACGTATCTGATCAGCTTGGTGGGGCTAGCGCATAACGACGCCCAGTTTATTGACGAGGCCTTTAATAGCCAGAAAGAAGCCTTCCATGATGAGTATCCAGGGGGCGCCACTTGGAACAAGCAGGCACTATGTTTCGAGTATCGTGACCGTGTCGGCCCGAGCAGAGTTTTGCTTGAGCTGAAAGATGGCAACCGGCTGCATTTTATCTCAGTGAAAGCAAACAGCCTGCGACGAGGGGAACTTCCTCACCGTCGACCGGGTGTTGACCGGGGTCAATCAGGTCCTCGTAGCGGCTGCCAAAATGTACAGGCTGGGTCCGTCGATACGGAACCCCATACGCGATATGAAGCCGATATGAACAAAGTTATGCCATTCCTACTGGCGCTGGCGTTGATATCCACGACAGGCTGCTCCGAACTTATCGACGCCCGTCGCGACTACTTGCAATGGCGGAATTCGCTCGATTTGCCGCGACAAACAACACCTATGCAGCAGCAAGTGCAGATGCAGCAGTACGGCCAGCCGGTATACCGCGCATAGGATTGCATCGGCGCGGTGGTCAATGGTGTGTGTCATGGCAGCACCGGCGCAGCGCAACCGATAGCGACCTGCTATGGCCAGATGCTCAACGGCCAATGCACCGGGCCGCAGTTCTGAGAGCTGGCTACAAACGGGCCTTTTAGGTGAATAGATGACAATCAAGAAACGAGCTGACAGGCAAATGACCGGCGTGGCTGGTGAGTTCCTGGTCGCGGCTGAGCTGAGCAAGCGCGGCTTGCATTCGGCGCTGACGATGGGCAATGCAAAAGACGTCGATATCCTCGCCTTCAATCCCGAGACGGGGTGCTCGTTCGCCGTTCAGGTCAAAGCCAAGTGCGACCGCAATGGCACCTTCTGGCTTCGTTCCCATCGAGTTATCAGGACGTGCGTTTACGTCTTCGTCCTGGTGAACAAACCTGATGAAGCGGCGCAGTACTGCATTGTTCCAGGTAACGTGTTGGCCGATCAGCCGGAGCGCTTCGGGCCAAAGTTCACGCCTGCAAGAGACGGCGGAGTGCACTGGACGTATCCGGCCAGCGAAGGGTTTGAGGGCGGCTGGTCGGTATTTGGCGAGGTGGCGGCGTGAAAAAATACAGCGACAGCCTGCGCGGCTATGCCTTCAAAATACTTGAGCGCGACGGCTTCAAATGCGTGTTTTGCGGGCTAGACGGGACGGCATCCTTCGACGCCTGGGCGGCCATGTCGTGGGATCACCTGCTGCCCAAGGGCCACCCACAGCGCGATGATCCGGCGTACATAGTCTGCGCCTGCAACTTCTGCAACGGCGCGGATAACCGCTACTTCGGCCAGCTCGAACGCCGTGGGCTTAGCCTGGATGGCCTGAGCCCTTCCCAACTGGTGGAACAGCGCCGGGTATGGGTGCAGCGAACCCGAGACGCCTACCACGCATTCTGGTTGGAGAAGGTGGCCGCGAAGGTATGATTGCGCTCGATCATCATTTGGGGCGCTAGAAGCCCCAGGTGATGCAAGGCGGCTGTTTGGCAGCCGCTCAAATCAGGTTCAAGCATGTTGCCATGCCGCTCCTACGGCGGCCACCAGTGAGGAATGATCATGCCCAAGCTCGTACAGGATGAAGCCGGCCAGATATTCGTTGATGAGGGTGGTGGCATTCTCACGGCCGTTACCGAAGACCAAGCCATAACCATTTACGAGAATCAAGGCATGGGCAAGGGCCTGGTGTCGGCGGTGGGGCAGCCGAAGCTGCATTTCCTCTAAGACGGCTTCATGCTCCCAGCGTCGAACTCGTCGCTCCGTGCTCGGCGTGCACTGTGCTTTCAACGTGCAGCCCTGGCATTTCGAACTCCAGTAACGGTGCAACTTCAAGCCTTTTTCAATGTTGGAATAGCGCCAGATCAGCGCCTCGCCAGCCGGGCAAATGTATTGGTTTTTTGCCGCGTCATAGATGAACGCGTCGTTATTGAAACGCCCGTCAGCCTTGGCTCCAGAGGTCATCGGCTTGGGCACGTAGGCGGTGATGCCGGCATCGTGACAAGCGAGGATTTGTTCGCTTTTGAAATAACCTCGGTCAGCCACTACCGACAACGTTTCTGACGCTATGGCCTCGCGGGCCTGCTTGGCCATTGTGCTGAGTTGATCGCGGTCGGAACCGACGTTGGTCACCTCATGTGCAACGATCAAATGGTGCTGCGTATCGACCGCTGTTTGTACGTTGTAGCCGACGATTCCCGTGCCGCGCGTCATCATGGAGCGAGCGTCTGGGTCGGTCAGTGAAACCTGTTTATCCGGCGATTCATTGAGCTGGATTTCGATCGCCTGAAGCTCCTTCATTTGCGTTTTGAGCTTGGCGATTTTCTCTTCCAGCCGCACGGCGCTGGGCTCGGAAGCTGTGGGCTCTTGCCGATCGGCAGCATCGAGTGCCGTCAGGTAACGGTCGATGCTCGATTCAATTTCTTCCATGCGCCGCTTCAGTTTGGCGCTGGTGAAATTGCGGTCGCGGTTGTTGACGGCTTTGAATTTACTGCCATCGATGGCGACCAGATTTTCTCCAAACAGTCCCAACTGCTGACACAGCACAACGAACGGGCGACAGACGCCTCGGATGGCCTTGCTGTTGTCTTTTCGGAAGTTGGCGATGGTCTTGAAATCCGGCATCAAACGCCCGGTCAGCCACATCAGCTCGACGTTGCGCTGGGCTTCTCGCTCCAGCCATCGGCTCGACTGGATGCGGTTGAGATAACCGTAGATGTAGATCTTCAGCAAGATCGCGGGATGGTAAGCCGGTCGGCCTGTGTCGGCAGGAATGGCACCGTCAAAACCCAGTTTGACCAGGTCAAGTTCGTCGACGAAGACGTCGACTACGCGCACCGGATTGGTATCGCTGACGTAGTCGTCGAGGCTCTCGGGAAGTAAGGTGCCTTGGCCTCGATGTTCACCTTGGATAAAGCGCTTCATGGGCGATCCCGGCGATGAAATCCTCAGAAATCATAGCAAGGGTTCGCGAAAGCGTTTTTACACACTCTGGGCCAAAAGCAGCCTGTCAAAAATGTCTACGAACCGCACAGACAACCATTGCGATCAACCGTATAAAAGTTAGAGAAACAATTATCAATACCGATCGAGCGAAGCGTCCATTCAGCTTTTTTCTGATTCTCGTTGTTCAAGCCCTACTTTGCGACCAGCGGTAGAGATAGCTAACGAGTATCTTGGATAAATGCGCAATGCATCTAACCCGGTAGTGTTAGCGACTCAATCAGTCATTGTTCGCCGACAGGGCAGCCCCTTTAAAACAACTGCTTACAGAATAGAAATTCATAAAGTCCGATTCTGTACTACCGAGTGTTAGCTTGTTGCCCTTTATCTGGCCATGAGATGCCAACGCCCAAATTATGCGCATAAAGCTCCCCAGCATTCCTGCCCTAGGTGTTTACCTGGCCCTTGCTTGCCTCTTTGCGGGTGCATGGCTCACCCACCCTGCCCCCAAGCATTCTTCCTTTGCCCTGATAAGTCCGGTTTTGCCTAAGGCAGATGAAACAGCCAAGCCCATTTATACCAGCCGTTTCGCTTCCTCCGGGCTGGTGGACTTCGTGCATTCTTCGGCGATAACAGCCCTGCCTGACGGCAGCTTGATGGCGGTCTGGTTCGCCGGCACTCGCGAAGGCGCCGCCGATGTGCAGGTGCGCTCCGCCCGGTTCAACGTGAGCACCGGCGAGTGGGGGGAAGAACAGGTCATGGCAACACGTGAGTCGACCCAGGAAAGCACTCGAAAATACATTCGAAAACTGGGTAACCCGGTCATTGCACTCGCGCCGGACAATCGCCTGTGGCTGTTCTTCGTCTCTGTGTCCATGGGCGGCTGGGCCGGCAGCGCGGTCAATGTGATGGTTTCAGACGACTTGGGCGTGAATTGGTCGGCGCCGCGCCAATTGATCACTTCACCTTTTCTGAACATCAGCACCCTGGTCCGGTCGGCACCGGTGTTTCATGCCGATGGCTCCATCGGCTTGCCGGTCTACCACGAATTTCTAGGTAAGTTTGCCGAATACCTGTACTTGAGCGCAGACGGTGAAGTTATCGATAAATACCGCATCAGCCACGGCAATAATTCATTGCAACCCGCGGTCGTTCCGCTGGACGGCCAGCGCGCTATCGCCTTGTTGCGCTATGCGGGCGACACACACCACCGAGTCCTGGCGAGCCGTACCGAGGATGCCGGGCAAACTTGGAGTGAGCCTCATCCGCTCGCGCCTTCGAACCCGAATTCCTCGTTGGCGGCCGTTGCGACGCCTGAACACGAACTACTGGTAGCGCTCAATGACCTGCAAGAGGGGCGCTTCAAGCTCAGCCTTTATGCCACCGATGCAAAAATGGGCGTTTGGCGCTCGGTGCACGATCTGGACAAATCACCGGATCCCGAAGGCGATCCGTATTCGCCTCTCGCCTACAAGGAACTCATTGGCAAAGATTTCCGCAATTCCAGTGGCAAGCTCCGCCAACCGCTGGAGGCGCAATTCCTCGGCAACTTGGACAAACGCGTCTGCAAAAACGAAGGGTGTGAGTTTGAATATGAATACCCGTACTTCATCCGCAGCCCCGACGGGATGTATCACTTGGTTTATACCTGGAACAACACCTTCATCAAACACGTCACCTTTAACGATGCGTGGCTGTCCGAGCGTCTCAAATGATTAGTCTGTGGCAAGCCCATGTCAGCTTCGCAATGATCATCTTCCTGGTACTGCCGTCTTTTGGCTTGAGCAGGGTCTGGCGTATCGCGCTTTTGCTTGCATTGCTGACCGTCAGCTTCATACCACTGGACGGAATTTCGCTGGCCGCTTACTTGCGCAGCCACATGGATGACCTTGCGATCACCTCATTGGTGTTCATGGGGTGGGGCTGTTTACGTCGACTGAATGTGTTGCCACCTGTGCAGCATGATCAAACTGGCGTGCTGATCCTTTTCGCCGTAATGGCACTGGTGCTATACCCGGCAACGCTGGGCTTGAGCGATCTGGATCCTTACCGGCGGGGTTTCAGCCCGCGCCCTCTGTTATTTGTCGTCGCACTGCTGACATTCAGCCTGTTTTACCTGCGCAATTACCTGGGCGTCGTGTTGTTGACCAGTGCGACCCTGGCCTTTATCGCGGGGATCAAACCTTCCCACAATTATTGGGATTACTTGATTGATCCGCTGCTGGGCCTGTATTGCTGTCTGGCACTGCTGATTGTTGCGACGCGATGGGGGTATCGCCGACTCATCACGCTGCGCGGCCCAACGCGAACCTGATCCGCTTGAAATTTAACGAAATTCTTAATAGGGAAACGTCGATGGGCTGGCTGAAATCGAGACGGTTGCAATACTGGCTGGGCGCAACAGCGATCGCATTTGTGCTGTTTGCACTCCTGCGGGTAGTGTTCTTTTTCGGATTTTCCGGTTTCGAAGCCAAAGCCCTGAGCGAGGAAAATGCCGTCCTGGAAACATTGGGCATCGGCTTTCGTTTCGACTTGCGCCTGGCCATTCTGGTCATGCTGCCATTGGCGTTGTTGGCCTGGGTCCCTCGCTGGAACCTGATCGGCAGCCGCCTCCTTCGCTGCATCGCCCGGGTGTATCTGGTCGCCGCCCTCAGCGCTCTGGTGCTGATCTACATCATCGATTTTGGCCATTACGCGTACCTCGGCGTGAGGATCAACGCCACGGTATTGCGCTTCATCGAGGATGCGCAAATATCCCGTGATATGGTCTGGCAAACCTACCCGGTTGTCTGGATTTCATTGGGTTGGCTGGCAACCGTCGCGCTCGTGACATTGGCCCTGGTGCGTATGGAGCGCGTCACGCTAGACCGCCCCGGCAAAGTCATTCACCCGCTCTCCGTAACGTGGGGCAGTGCGTTGATGGTCGTGCTGGTGCTGCTGGGTATTTTGGGTCGAGTCGAACACTTGAATCTTGAAAACCCGGTGCCGTTGCGCTGGAGCGATGCGTTCTTCTCGGGCAATAACCAGATCGCCGCATTGGGCCTGAACCCGGTGATTTTCCTCTACGACACCGTCAAGGTCGGTCCTTCGCGTTATGACGAAGCGAAAGTGCGCGAACTTTACGCGGTCATGGCCAACTATCTGGGCGTCGACCAACCCGACCCACAGACCCTGAACTTCGTCCGCCACCAGGCGCCACAGCCCTACAAAGTACCGGGATCGCGGCCACCGAACGTAGTGTTCGTCATGCTTGAGTCGTTGGGTACCAGCGCCGTCGGGGCCTATGGCAACCCGATTAATCCGACGCCGAATATCGATCGCCTGGCCACGCAAAGCTGGTTCTTCAAGCACTTCTACGTGCCTGTCACGGGGACCGCAAAAACAGTCTGGGCCAGCATTAGCGGGGTGCCAGACGTTACTCGACAGGATACCGCGACGCGTAATCCACTGATCACCAATCAAAACACGCTGATAAATGCCTTCACCGGCTACGAGAAAATCTACACCATTGGCGGAAACTCCGGTTGGGCCAACATGAATGCGTTGATCAAGCAAAGTATCGACGGCGTTCGCCTGTACGAAGAGCGGGACTGGAAATCCCCAGTGGTGGATGTCTGGGGGATCTCGGATCTGGACCTGTTCAAGGAGACCGACCAGATCCTGCAAGCGCTACCCAAGGACAAACCGTTCTTCGCCTATATACAAACGGCCGGCAACCATCGCCCCTTCACGATTCCAAGGAGCAACGACGGATTCGAGGTTAAGTACCCTACCCTAGAGGAAGTCCAGGCGGCAGGCTCGCGTAGTGTTGAACAATACAACGCCGTGCGTTTGCTCGACTTCAACATCGGGCGCTTGATAGAAATTGCCAAGGCCGGCGGCTGGTACGAAAACACTATTTTCGTGCTGTTCGGTGACCACAACACCCGTATCGCCCAGATCCCCTTCCTGGCACCGGCCTACGAGCAACTGGGTCTGGAAAGCAACGCGGTGCCGATGATCATCCACGCGCCAGGCATGATCGGGACGCGCAAGGTCGAGGAAGCCGTCGGCCTGGTGGACTTGCTGCCAACCGTGGCAGGTATGGCCGGCCTTGGGTTTCGCAACAGCGGTATGGGCCGTGATATTCAGCAGCCTGCGCCCGAAGGCGAACGCGTGGTGCCATTGGTGTTGCGTGAAGGCACCTTCCCGCTGATTGCCGGCGTGACTCAGCACTACTTGGTACAGATGGAACACGACGGCAGCTCGCCAAGTCTCCATGACCTCGCCTCGCCGACACCGCTGGACAACGTCGCTGAGCAACACCCTGAAGAGTTCAAGCGGCTGTCAGCGTTGACCCGCGCCATGCATGAAACCTCACGCTTGATGCTGTACCAAAACGTGCGCAAGTAGCATCACGATGCGGTATGAAATGCATCTTCATGATTGCTTGTGATCAGTGTTTGCTGGGGTAAATTGGCTTGAGTAATCACCAGTAACGCACAGAAATGAACCCGCTGGTTCCTGAACTGGTCCCAGCGGCGGTTTCACTCCCCCATGCCGAATGGGCATAACCCCTTTTCTTCGACATTCCGCAGACCGCACACCATCTTCCTCCAAGCGCGCACGCTAGCATGCTGGATTCACCATGGAGGGCTCGCGACACCAAGCTCTGATCTACTCCCTCCCTGCCATCAGGGACAATCTGCGGGGACGATGGCCAGGCGGGATGTTGACGCATCCAGCCTGGCCGCTCCTTTTATTTCAGGGTGAGACTTTTTTGACCCAGCACGATTCACTCGCCGGGGTAATCAAACCGGCACTTCGAGCACGACTTTCTGCGGCTTCCCTGACGCCTTGGCCTTGCCCTCCTTACCCCCATTGCACTCCACCGACGCCGTCCATCCGGACGGGGTGAACGTGTGATTCACCGACTCCACCAGGTACTCACCATCGAGCCCAAGCTTGAATCCCAGCGCCTCGATCATGATTTCGGCAAACAGGTCGGTCCGGCCCGGCAGGTCCATGCGGACCGAGGCGGTGGAACGATTGAACGCCGCCAGACGCGCCTTCGCGGCCTCATCAGCGGCCGTGCGGTCCGGGTAGAGATGGCGGTCGGTGTGCACCGGCGGCAAGCCTTCCGGCACGTTGGGGTTGTCCAGGTGCGAGATCAGCAGCTCTCCACTGGCCGGGTCCTGATACTGGGTGCTGGCAGCAGTGATCCTACCACGCGAGCACATCGACAGCGCCAGCTATGCGCTACTGGTAGAAACCCTGACCGGCTTCATGGATCTGCACCAATGGCGGGATGCCAATCAAGTAATGCCGCTGACTCCAGGGGCTGAGGTAACCCCGATCAACCGGCCAGAGCAGCGAGGAGCCTTGCCTTCAGAACGTTATCAACCAAACTCTTCTGGCCTGTAAGGCACCAGGTAGGGTCTATTTTTCGTTAGGCTTTCTGAGGAACCATAGGTATGTCGCATCTAGAAGATCTCATTGCCGAGTACTACGACTGGACTGGCTACTTGGTAAAAAGGAACCTCAAGGTTGGCAAACTCACTCATGGGGGCTGGGAGATGGAGTTGGACGTTCTGGCATTTCATCCAACGACCAAACACCTTGTTCATATCGAGCCATCCATCGACGCGCATTCATGGGAAACCAGAGAACGCCGATTCAAGAAAAAATTTGATTCAGGCGAGCGACACATGTTCACCAGCGTATTCCCATGGCTAGACCCAACAACTCCAGTTGAGCGAATCGCCGTGCTTATCACTCATCCTAAAAATCGAGACGAACTATGTGGCGCGAAGATCCTGTCAATTGACGAGTTCATGTCTCAGGTAAAAAAACGGGTGAGTGCGTGCGGAAAAATGGTAAACAACGCTATTCCTGAGCAGTACCCATTGCTCCGCACCATCCAACTAACAACTCAGGGCTATTACAAGTGCCTGGACTGACGGAAAAATCCAGTCATCCATATTCACAACGCCCCACCCCATAGTGGCACGCCATTGACGTGCAACAATACCTATCCCCCCCCCGCCAAGGTACTTTTTTACCTTTTTTGATCACGGGTAATTCGAAGCCCGATTTCCGTCGACTTCATCGCGCAAAACTAGTGACCAGTATTCGACAAAATGCCTGACTTTAATGTGAAGCCTCGCCTTGGACCGAAGATGCGGTGCGACCACCCGTTTGCTTTCGACCTGACCTGTCGTTTTCATTCGTTCTGACCCATTATCGGCAGAGTCCGGCCTACGGCGGTGACTCAAATGCGCCTATCAGCTATAACCATTATGGGACAGAACACTAGCGATTACTGCGAGGTGAAACAGCATGGCCAAGTTGAAATTCACTCCAACAGACGTGACTTTATATCTTTGTTACGGATTAGGATCCGTAGACTCCCTCTTATATAGCGCTGATTGTTACCACGCTCTGGAGCTTTCGACAGGCGAAAACATTGAAGATATTAATAAAACTGTTCAAATAATATCTAGCCAAACCACCGAGCCAACTGAAGACATTGGAAACCTACTCTACTTTGAGCGCAATGACAAAACCATGTATCG
Source organism: Pseudomonas sp. GW823-FHT06E10 (assembly GCF_058794995.1). Classification (NCBI taxonomy): domain Bacteria; kingdom Pseudomonadati; phylum Pseudomonadota; class Gammaproteobacteria; order Pseudomonadales; family Pseudomonadaceae; genus Pseudomonas; species Pseudomonas sp. GW823-FHT06E10. The sequence goes on from NZ_JBXAHJ010000025.1 coordinate 36,716, forward strand.
AACTCCATCGAGTATTGCAGTGTCAATTATACTTCCGCGGCAAAAATTTGCCGAGCTGATTAACGCCGCTCGCCAGGGAAAACTCCCATCAAAAATTGAAGTCGATGTACGCGAAATTGAAACCCACGCGAGTGATTCCAGCCCGAAGAGGTGGGACAACAAAAATATCAAACAAATGCCTGTGCGCAAATACGCCTTTACAATGCCACTTATCACTGCTGACAAAATTAGTGAAAGCGACCGACTCAAGACCTTGACAGAAATGCCTGCTAATCGCGAGCAACTAGATAAATTGATAGCTCGCACTTTAGACCTGTATATATTGTTGAAGATTATATTTTGGACGATACTAATCGTCGGGACCGCCAACGCTGTAATTAATTTATTCCAATAGAGTGGTATTCCGCGCAATGCTAAAGCTGGCGCCGCTTTATACGCGAATTAATACCTCGACACCTAGGGAGCCGCTGTATAAATAGCCAACGGCCCGATCGACGACCTGTCTCAACCCATCCCAACCGCGCCATGAAGAAGCCCCATCCCGAGCTTGAGTAGAGCATCAGCTATGGGTCAAGTCTGTGCAATAAACCAAATGCGGTATTCAGCGCGTCATTTTTTAGGTACTTGCGCAACTGAGAATAAATTTCTCGCATTTGCTGAATGTTAAGATCGATCATGGAATTGTCGAGCCACCAGCCTTGACCGGGTCTTAGGGCTTTCCTTGGCATATAGTCCGGATTCGCCGTGATCGAGCGGAATGTAGCGGAATCCGTGTCGGTGTTCACGATAAGAACTTTCTTCCAGTCTTTATGTGGGTCGTGAGCGATCACAAAAAATGGACTTTGCCCAAAGTCTTCGTCAGGTCCGGTTATTTTCGATAGCTCTTCGGCTTTTTGCTCAGGCGTCATATCGCAAGAAACCAGCGTTTCAAAATCTGGCCTTCTACGATGATCGAAGTACTCCTCGTCCATTCCACCGAGGGCCTCGATTTCTTCCATCATGCTTAGGGCGACCTTCGCCGGAATTGTCCAGCAGCCATCTTTTGTCAGGTAGAAACGGCGGTTCGAGCCGCTGGAATACCTTGTGCGAAAACTCAATGTCCACCAAGGCAGATCGACTGACGAACTGGTACGTTGCTGCAATGCAAGTTTTACCGGAATGCCATCAACCACCCTCTCGACTTCGAGCCGACGATTATAGGATGTCGATGGAGTGCCGCCCGCAGGCCTCTTTACGGTAGCTGTTGAGGAGGCTTGAGCGACTATCCATTGCTCTCGATAGTCGTCGGCCGCCAGAAGCAATCGGCACTGGTTATCCTTCGTGGGTGTCTGGATGAATTCAGCGACGGCGCTCATGAGTGGCTTTGAGTATGAATCGTTCATATCTACTCCGATTAGTGAATTATTATCTCTGAGTTAACTCACTATACTCACCAATCCTACTCACGAAATCCATCACACATCGGATAGTCACTCACAGAACACCGCTTCAGCGAGATATCGGAAGCTAAATTTTGATGCAGCTCAAAACGCATCAACCTGATCAACAATGCTTCTGGCGGTAACCCCGCAAGCTGGAAAACGGGAAGCTCAGGGCGCTACGATTGCCCGAAAAACCCTTGCGTGAGTTTTCAAAACTCTGCGGACACGTAGTCAAAACTCAGCCCTCACCGAGCCCTAGGCACGAAAAGAGCGATCAATTGACCTATGCTTACAAAAAGCTAGCAACGAGGTGAAAGGTGATGCGATGCACTATCAGCGAGATCGCCCGCCGCGTTGGCATATCGAAGGCCGCGATCATTCAAGCCCGCAACCAGGGCCGACTTTCCGAATCGCTTTTCACCTTGAATGAGCGCGGTATCATCTGCATCGCAGATGCCGAACTGGCAGAGCGGATACTGCGGGCAGGTATTGGCCTTAGGATCAAAAGCACGCTGCGCATGCCACGTTGCAGCTGATTCTCAGTAGAAAAATCGAAGACCTGCATACCGCAACTAGTAGAGGGACGTATGTTCCCCCACTTATTTATCGCTCTTAAGTTATGCAAGATAAATTTGGCGGAAGCTTCCAATTCTTTGACGCTAGGAGGGAGCAGTTGATCGGAGCCTCTGACGAACTACCGACCAATCATGGCGTTTTTTAAACATTTATTAGAGTGGTTTCAGCGATTCAGAATAATATTTCCGGAAAATCCTAAGCATCAAGGCCGACAAGATTATCGCCAGAGGGCATTACAGCAGTTCCAAGCAAGCTCATCAACTCGAGATAATCAGCGTGCTCTGAGCAGCCCTTTCGGGCACGATAAAATGAAAGATGCGCTTTTACGTTAAAGAAAGCCTTAACTGCAAAAAGCATCTTCCCTCGAATCTTTCCAGACGACCAATAAACCCGCCCCAAGCCAACTCCATTCCAAAGCCGTATGTTTACTTCAATCAAACCTCCCACCCTATCATCTCTTTTCACAGTAATTACCTCAGCACCCTCCCTCATTACAAAACAAGCATAGGCTACATCGCCGCATGCAAAGTCCGCCTTAAATCTAAGACCTCCATCATCGTAATAGTTTCTAAAGCTCCCATGCAGTATACCACCTTTGAAATTTGCTTGAGTTTTCAATGCGCCATTTTCATACCTGTATTCACACACCCCGTGCCTCTTTCCATCATAGGTACTAACCGAGCGCCTGAGCACACCCGAAAGATGATATTCCTTAAGTAAAGAATGACGCTGCTGCTCCAGTGAGTCTATTTCAATCATCAACATACTTTTCTTCGCTAAAACTCCTGAATCATGAGCCCCGACAACTCTTATCAACTCGTCATACTTGGCCACAAGGGCTTTCTTTTTTTCGGCTTCATGAGCTGCACTAGAAAAACCTCCACACTCAATCTCCTCTTCCAACCGCTCAATTGCACTCCTTTTATCACGATCACTCATCGCCTTTTCAGCTTCAGCAGCGAGCTCCGCTAAAACCCCAACAGCGCAACTGATGGCTTTGCCAGTGGATAAAACTACTATTTTCAAATCTTTAAAAAATGGCATAATCATAAATCCATTTCAGACATTAAAAATATTCAACCCGTTAAGTAAAATCTGTGCGGAGATGCCAGTCAGCATTTGACTTGACCCAGCATCGTTAATTATCGAATCTTGCATGGCATAAGACGATCAACGATCCTGAGTTATTTTTTCTTGTAATACTGAAGCCCACAGTAAAAAACGACCAAGTGAAGGTCATCCACCATCAAAGTATCTCAATAACACCCTTGGCCAGTGCGATTGCTTTGATTCTCTCCAACGCAAGCTCAGGTCTCAAAGAACCGTTTTCCACTAGCGTCACCATTCTGGCTGCAGCCTCTTCAGTAATCGCCTCTGTTCCCACAATCAAAGCCAGGAGCTGATTCAGTTCGACCTTGCAATCAGCAGTGATCGCATCTGCTTGGAGAGCCGCAAGTCGACCGCTCAGGCGCTGGATGACTTCGCGGCGAACCTGATCATGTTCACTGCCGGAACGAACCAACTTGGCGATTCCATAGCCTGCAGCGCCTGCAAGCACTGCCGAGCCTATCACCCAACCTACGGGAGTCGCAGTCAGGAACACCCCACCAAAAACACTGGCGAGTGTAGTTGAGCCAAGAAGCGTGGTTGCACCTGCCGCCCCCGCAATAGTTCCCGCCGCCGCTACTCCCGCAGCCGCACCGCCAAGCGCTGCAAGACCTTCACCAGCGACACCGACTTTATCTCGAGCACTCAACTTGTCTATTGCCAGACGGGTGTCCCGTTCAGGCTCTGTCAACTCTACAGAGCTGCTGGGTGCGGAAGGAGATTTCCTCAAGTAATCCAGGGCCTTGGTTCCAGTGTCAGCCAATAAGTGATTTGCCCGTTGGCCAGCATCCTTTATCTTCGTGCCTGCGGCTTTAGCCTCTTCACTTTCAATGAGCTCTTTCGCCCTTACAGCGGCATTGGAGCATCCCTCAGAAATAGCACTCGCCGCTTTTGTAGTTATCGCCGCCGACGCTGATACCGATTTCTCCAGCAACTCCTTGGCGCGGGGCATCTCAGCCTCAATGCGCTCCTGAACAGACTGTTTGGCATATTTCAACCGCGTCAGATAAGAATCAATCCCCATAACCTCTCCTAGGGAGCAGCAAAGTATTCGTTGATGGATAGAAAAATCGATTGAATCAGCTCGAAGAACTTCCTAGCCAATAGTGTTGCTGCGACAAAAGGATCATTAGATGGGATTCCTTGATCGAGCGTTGAACCCACAGCTGCGCCATAAAGCATAGAAAGGCCAGCCGAAAGCGGAGCTAATAGTGGCCCGAGGAACGGAATACCTGAAATCAACGCTCCTACCGCAGCCCCAAGAGCAATACCAATGGATAGATTAGGGTTCGCCTTCAGAAAATCGAAAATCTTCCGCACAACGATCTTGCCGATCGCCACAACCTCACCTGCGATCTCCTTGGTCAAATTCCATAGGCCTTGCAGACGGGTCATGATTTCAACCGGAATGCCCCGAGATACACCCATGACCACGAAATCATCAATTTGATCGCGAGAAAGCTCGGCGTTCAACAAGGTCAGTTCGAATACCCCCTGCTCCTTCGATAGTACCTGCATTCCTACCTCTCTAATTATTGTGAAGATGAGCTGAACAGATTGCGCCACAGCAAAACCGCTAGCCAACAAATGACAGAAAGACCAACTTCTCGGTGAACATTGAACGCGCTGAACATCAAATTACAACCCCACGGCCTGAATCATGTCACTCTCGCTCACCTGCTCCGGCGTTACCACGGCATCTTTTAGCATTAGCTTGCCACGCAACAGTCGATCCAGGCCGTAGATCTGATCTAGCCAAAGCTTGAGCATATGCTGCAATCGCTTGATCACCATGAATAGAATGACTTTTTCTTCCTTTTGGTATGACCAAGCACTTTTAGAAGCACAGCTTACCGGACTGAGACATGACCGAGCGCACCTCGCTGGCAGAGTGAGTGATTTGAGAGTGGCTTTCCAGCCGCACAGGAATCCCAGCGAACCCCGCATCTACCAAGCTGTCGTCATCGAGATTAAAGGGCAACACCCACAAGTTCATGTCATTCCCATAATCGAAAACGGGCAGTGCTCCTTTCAACCCTGACCAATACGGATAAATCAGCACCAGCCTAGGCACGCCTGAGCCGTTGCGATACTTATGGCCGTAGGCAAACAGCTGATAGAAATCGCTCTGACTGAGGTCGTAGTTCTTGCCAGACTTGCTGGCATCAACCCGCTTCCACTTGGTATCCAGAATCCAACGCTGCTCAGGCGTATCGATCAACAAATCCGGCTTCAGGCAGAACATCTGATCGCTGTCATGCTTGCACAGGTATGCGCTCGCAGATTGCGGTTTTAAATCCGCGGCAGGCAGCAACTGCTGCCGCAGCCAGCCTTCTACATAGCGCTCGAATAGCTTCTCCATGGGGAACAGCAGGCTCATCCCCCGCCAGTCGCCCTTCGCCAGCGGCAGAAATCGGCCAACAGCGGCAATCCAAACGACTACTGATCTCTCTATGGAAGTACTCGCTGCCCCTTGGGTGGGTATCGACCAGTTTATTTCGTCCCCCATGCACCTTTTAGACTCAGAGCCCGACAAGGTGGATCAATATCTCCAGAAAACCGGAGTTACGAGCACCAACACAGTCAGGATTTCCAGTCTCCCTAGGAGCATTCCAACGGTCAGTAGCCATTTGGCGGCATCCGGTAATGAGGAGAAATTACCAGCCGGCCCAATGATCGTGCCAAGCCCCGGCCCAACGTTACACACCGCCGTAGCGGCACCACTTAAGGCAGTCGTCCAATCCAGCCCAATGAGAGCCAGGCCCAAGGCGATGGCGGCAATGGTGATGGTGAAGAAAAACGAGAAGGTCAAAAGCGAGCGCAGGATCTCCTCGTCGATGGGATGACCGTTGTACTTCTTCTGAATCACGGCTCGAGGATGGATCAACTGCTTCAAACTACTGACCAGTAGAGCGGCAGCCACCTGAAAACGGAAGATTTTAAGACCGCCTGCAGTGGAGCCGGAACATCCACCGACGAAGGTCAAATAGAAAAACAGCAAGACAGCGAAGCTGCCCCACAAGGTGTAGTCGCCAACCGCAATTCCGGTGGTCGTGACGACCGAGGTCACATTGACTGCCACGATACGAAACGCATCCCACCATCCGTAATCGCTGTGAAAACATAGCCAGGTACCCACAGCCAGCGATGTGACGAGCAAGAACCCGATAAATCCGCGTACCTGGTGATCCTGAATCAGCGCACGCCGATGGCCCCGCAATGTCGCGACGTACAAGGTGAAAGGCAGGCTGCCCAGAATCATGATAGCCACTGCCACCCAGTGAATCGTTGGTTGCGTCCAATGCCCGAGTGAGGCGTCCGACGTTGAGAATCCCCCGGTAGAGATCAACGACATTGCATGATTGACCGCTTCAAATGGCGTCATTCCAGCGAGCCAGAGCGCCAAAGCTCCGATACCAGTAAGCCCCAGATAGAGCAGAAGAATGTACTTGGCTGCTACATGGGAACGTGGCGTCACTTTCTCCGACCAGTCTGAGGACTCTGTCTGGAACAGACGCATGCCGCCTACGCGCAACAGTGGAAGGATCGCCACAGCCATGCCGATAAAACCGATGCCTCCCAACCAATGCAGCATGGAGCGCCATATCAACAAGCCGGGAGATGAGGTATCCAAACCGGTGAGCACGGTCGAGCCCGTGGTTGTGATGCCAGACATCGTTTCAAAGAATGCATCGGTGTAGCTGATATCGCTGATCAACACCATTGGCAACGCTGCGAAGGTACACACAACGACCCAACTGCCAGTCGTCAGCAGGTACATATCCCTCGGGCGAAGCTGGCCAGTATCCGGGCGTCCCCGCACGATCAACAGGAGGCCACAGATGAAGGTAATCAAACTCGACCAGAGAAAGGCCGACAGATCGTCGCTACGCTCATAGGCCACCAGTGTGATCATGGGAATAGCCATGCTTACGGCCAGCGTGATCAGAAAAATGCCTAAGATGAAGCCGATAAGCCGAATGGCTGCGAGGGACATAACAGAGCATTCCAAATTAGCACCGCGCAGTATCGGATGCCCAACCTCAAGGCCCCGTAAATTTTGCGTAAAGCTTCTACGAGCAACCAGTCGGACTGCGTGCGTCAAAGGGCAGCTTCACGCCCTGAGGAAGTCAGTCAACCCAAATCAAGGCTCTTGAGGAGCGGTGACCCAAGCTACCTCAATGCGTTCAAATAGGCGATTTCATCGTAGGACGTCCTGGTCTGCCAGCACCGGTACAGCACCCGAATCCACCTGTGATTCCCCCATGGCAGATTAATGCGCATAACAGGACGTGTGGCATTGAACGGCTGCCTGGAATGACTCTTTCAAGGCAACAATAGCGCTTGATGTATTTCAATAGACGGAATGGCACCGTTTTTACGTCGACCTTCAAGCCAGCTTCTTGTTTTGCTGACATCAAAAATCTGGCCCTGCTCCATCAGAGTCAAAATAAGCGCATCGGCAACTCTATAGCGCCCGCACTCCGGACAATCTCTCTCCTCCCATGGACCTTGGCATTCAATACGCTCCGCGACGTTTACACAGATAAAACAATTCATTGCGCTCACCATTTTTATACTTGTTCAGCCCAATCTACACTCGGGTCGCAGTCACATAGTCAGTACGCTGAGAAGTATGGTGCATGGACAACAGAGGAAAATGAAAAATAGTTCGGAACGTTGACGCTTTTGGTGCAAACAGGTCGTTGTAGTGGTCTAATGAAACCGGACACCCATTTAGGCGAGAATGCTCGCCAGATCGAGGTGTCAGATGACCAAACAAC
>NZ_JBXAHJ010000026.1:0-40755 GCF_058794995.1 Pseudomonas sp. GW823-FHT06E10
CAATTCAACGGCGGGCTGGCGCCAGCTCGCGCCGAAGAAAAACTTAACGTCGTGTCCGGGATTAGTTGACCACTACACCATGCCGCGCGTGGCGGCAGAAGATGAATAGGTAGAATTCTGATGAAGGGCGTGAGGGACGCTTTGAGGGTGAACTACGTTTTATTGGTTCACCCCACCAATTGCGTTTCACACACTCGCCCCTAATCCAATCTTGATGTTGGCGGTATGCACGGCACTGGCCGGCCCGTTGTTGTTTCATTTGCAACGCGATGGTAGAGGCTTCCATCTCTACGGCGACAGCTCCAAAGGCAAGTCCGCTGCTGTTCAAGCAGGTTCATCGGTATGGGGCCATGGCAAAGAGTTCATGCGGTCGTGGCGTACCACTAGCAACGGCCTCGAAGGTGTGGCTGACCTGCACAACGACACTCTGTTGGCTTTGGACGAGATTGGCGAAGCTGACCCGAAGGAGATCGGCGCAACGGTCTATTGCGTTTCCAATGGTGTTGGTAGGGCCAGAGCAACGCGTACGGGTTCCGCGCGTAAAAATCGGCGCTGGCGGCTGATGTTGCTTTCATCCGGCGAGCTGACGTTATCTCAGCACATGGCTGAGGCAGGAAGGCATAGCCGCGCAGGCCAGGAACTGCGCATGCTCAACGTGCGTGCTGACCAGTTCGAGTTCGGTGCATAGGCAAAATTACATGATTTGCCTGGAGGGCGTGAGTTCGCCGACGCCATTCTCAGCGCAAGCGTGACGCACTACGGACATGCGGGCCCGGAGTTTGTTATCAAACTGCTGGAATGCGGTGAAATTCACGAGTTGCCCACAATGCTGGTGGAGTTGCGTCGATTGTTCTCGACCGTTAACGGACAGGAAAGTCGAGCAGCAGAACATTTTGCAATTGTGGCAATGGCTGGTGAGCTGGCTAGTGCCTGGGGAATATTGCCTGTACCCGAAGGTTCAGTCCGTGATGCCATGTTGGTGCTGTACAACGACTGGCGCAGTAATCAAGGTAAGTATTTAAGCGAGGATGCCAAAATATTGACCAACATTCGCAATTTCCTTTCCCGCTACGGGGAGGCAATGTTTTCGAAGTTGCATGATAAACCATCCCTGCCCATTCGAGATCGTGCCGGCTGGTGGAAGACGGTACACACTTCGAAAGGAGACCGACGCGTTTGGCTGTTCACCAGCGAAGCACTATGCCGCGCAACGGGCAACTACGACATAAACCGCATCATCAGTTCGTTAAACGCAGTAGGCTGGATCACTGAGAGCAGCGGCGGTAAGAACGCCAAGCGGGTAAGTATAGAGGGAGAAAAGATTCCACTTTACCACCTCGCCCTAACGGATGAAGATGAAACTACGCCGGATGGGGCGTATTAAAATGGGCAAATTGCTGGAACTAGCTTGGCGTCTAACTGCAGAAGCGGTTCCCCCAGTTCCCCAACAAGAAAAACAAAGGGAACCGCTAGAACCCGCGTCCTTACTAGCGGTTCCCTCGGGATACTCGGTTCCCCCGAAAAAACATGTAGTTGATGAAACGAATTTACTTGCCGCCCCTCCGGCAACGATACGTTCGGTTATCGAGCAACGCGCCCATAACACCGCCGCCACCGCTTCACCTGAGTGGCGCCAAGCCCGTGATTTGTACATAGACCACCTGATGATTTGCCGAAGCTGCTTTGCGCCGACAGGCCACTACTGCTCCACGGGTGCTGCGCTGCGCGCCCAATACAGCGCCACAGCAGTCGCCTCTATCGAAACCTCCCCTGGCAGCAGTTGAAGAGTCTAGCGGAAGGTTAAATTCGCTTTGAGAAACGCTTGGAGCAACCAGTTAAGGGGCATTGACCAGGCGTTTACCTAAGACCAACACATTTACCACTATTTCTGACAGACCTTTCGTAGCGATGGACTGGAAAATGCTCGCGTTGGGCAATACCCTGCGTGTATCTACCAACGTTACGAGCTGAAACATGTCAGGGAATAAGATGTTTGAAAGCCCACGTTGGCTTCGTGACCTTCTGCGCTTCTTGCCGCTGAAGAGCCAGTTCGTTCTGTCAGGCAACATCCGCGACCTGCAGGCCAGTCAAGTTGTGCCTGGCACGGTAACCGCGCAGAGCTTCAACCAGACTCTCTGCAATGCCTTGCTCAATGCAGGGTATGCCCATGTACTCGCCTGGGACCCGGTATCCGGCTTCCAAGCGATCAGCATCCCTGGCACTGACCCGACGGCCGGCCATACACTGATGCAGGAACTCGGGTTGACCCCAGTTGACGGTATCGCGCCAGCAGGAGTTGACCTACTCGGCGCCACTTTACCGCGCTTGATTGGCCGTGCCGGCGAGCCCATCGCGTTGTTGATCGACTTCGCCTCGCGCTTGGTAGTGCGCAACGACTCACTTACCGCTGTCGAACATCAAATGTTCACTCAGGCTCTGGTGCTGTCCCATCAGGCTCGCAGCCGTCCAGCCACGGAATTGCGCAGACCGTTCTTCAACACCCTTCTCTGGCTGGTAGAAAAGGAAGGTGATCTGCCCGATTGGTTGCTGATCGATAATCCCCGCATGCGCCACATCCCTGTTTCCAAACCCGACCAACTGGCGCGTCGTGCACTGGCACCAGCCCTACTCAAAGGGCTCAATGGTAACCAGGGTGCCAACGAAGAGGCCACTCGCCAGGCCGTGGACGTATTCGTACAGAACACCGAAGGGCTGCTGTTGCTCGACCTCAGTGCAATCGCGCAACTGGCACGGGTCGAGGGCGTGGCCATGGAGCAGATCGCCGATGCTGTACGCCGCTACAAGATCGGTGTCACAGAGGATCCTTGGCTAAAAATCGACCGTCAGCGCATCCGCCAGGCTGACGCCATCGTCCACCAGCGGATTAAAGGCCAGCAGCACGCCGTCACTCACATGCTCGACATCGTCAAACGAGCGATGACCGGCGTCGGAGCCGGCCGCAAAGGCAATAGGCCCCGGGGCGTTGCCTTCCTCGCCGGCCCGACCGGGGTGGGCAAGACAGAATTGGCTAAAACCGTCACCAGCCTGCTATTCGGCGACGAAAGCGCCTACATTCGCTTCGACATGTCTGAGTTCAGTGCCGAGCATGCCGATCAACGCTTGATTGGCGCACCGCCTGGCTACGTGGGTTATGACGTCGGCGGCGAACTAACTAATGCGATCCGCGAGAAACCTTTCAGTGTGGTGCTTTTCGATGAAATCGAAAAAGCCCACCCGCGCATCCTTGACAAATTCCTGCAGATCCTCGACGACGGCGTGCTCACCTCCGGCCGAGGGGATCGGGTGTACTTCTCCGAAGCACTGATCGTGTTCACGTCCAACCTGGGCATCTACCGCTATGGCGACAATGGCGAACGGGTTGCCAATGTCATACCAGGTGAAGCCTTCGAGCAGGTCCAGAGCAAGGTGCGCAGTGAAATCGACCGGCATTTCAAGCTGGTTCTGAACCGTCCGGAGATTCTCAATCGCATCGGTGAGAACATCATTGTCTTCGACTTTATTCGTGAAGACATCGCCGTGCAGATCTTCGACCAGATGGTCAACACCACTTTCAGCGACCTAGAGGCGCAGGACCTCTTCATCGAACTTACAATCCAGGCGCGCCAGACCTTGCAAGGACTATGCTTGCACGACCTGTCCAACGGTGGCCGAGGCATCCGCAATCAGTTGGAGGCAAATCTGCTTAACCCATTGTCACGAGCTCTGTTCGACCAGGATGCGCGCCCAGGCGAACATTTTAGGATCACCGAGTTGAGCAATCGCGGACTGACAATGGAACGTTACTGAACATGGAGCTGAGCCTGTCGCGCGTGCACTTTCCGGTTACTACCCTCGGTCCAGGTCGACGCTTGGGCATTTGGTTCCAAGGCTGCAGCATCCGCTGCCCTGGCTGTATCTCTGCCGACACATGGGGGGCAGGACATCTCCGTTTGTCGACGGCGAAACTGCTTGAACAGATTACGCCCTGGCTGCGCGAGGCAGAGGGCATCACGATTTCCGGCGGCGAACCATTCGACCAGTTCGACGCCCTGCTCCGCCTGCTCCAAGGCCTGCGTCGTCTTAGCCAGGCCGATATCTTGGTCTACAGCGGCTACCCCCTCGAAAAGCTCGACGAAAAACTGCGCAAGGCTAACGGCCTGATCGACGCTTTGATCAGTGACCCCTATGACGAAACACTCAGCCAAACCATGGCCCTGCGTGGCAGCGACAACCAACGCGTTAGTCTCCTCACCCCAATAGGCCGGACGCGCCTGGGCGACTACGATCGCCCACTCGAGCCCGCCGACAAGGTGCTCGACTTGATGTTCGACGAAACGGGCAGCGTGTGGATGGCCGGAATTCCCCAGCGCGGTGACCTGTTGCGTTTGCGCGACCTACTGCAGGACCAGGGCCACCATTTACAGATCAGTGCACACGCACCACGACGCCGCTGAGTGGAGTACACCCCATGATACGTTTCTGCCCCAATTGCAAAACTGAGCGCGCTCTCCATGAGATGTTTTGCGAGGGGTCTATCCGGGACCAGTCCTGCGGATGGGACCTTGCCGGTGAGCTCATCCACCCTGATGGATGGCGCCCCCAGGCTATCGTCACCCAGGAGAGCATCGCCGATGTTAGCCCGGCACAGGACAACGTCCTTGCTTTAGTTTGCGAAAACGGTCACCAGATGGACGATGGCGACCTGATGTGCCTCGAATGTGGTGGGGCACTTGCGCAAGCTGTGGCGCCCTCCGTCTCTGAGTCAGAAATCGGCGAGCCAGAGACCACCACTGAAACTTTAATTGATGGTTGGCGCCTGATCCGACAGATCAGCAATACCGATGGCGTGCATGAGCGATACCTCGCCAAACACGACGAAACCGCGCAGCAAGCAGTGCTAACCCTATATCGACAGGGTGCCGAACCGGATCCGGCGATCTACGACGTGATCCGCCGTCTGCCGCGCGAACATGTCCCTGAGATCATCTCCACTGGTCGCTGGGATGACCGCGCCTTCGAGGTCATCGAAGAACTCAACGGCGGTACTCTTTTAGACCTTGGCAACGTGATTCGCGATAGCGAAAGCGTTCGCTACGTGGTCAGTGAACTGGGCCAAGCACTGCATTCTTTCAACGAGGCAGGTCTGCGCCACCGTGATCTGCGCCCGGCCAGCCTGCTGGTACGTTCCCGCGACCCGTTAGACCTGGTGATCAGCGGCTTCGGTTCAGCACGCCTTTCGGAGTTCGACTTAGATATTGTGTCGCCACTAGAAACCAGTCGATACATGGCGCCCGAGGCCATCGCTGGAGGTGTTGCTGCGGCATCTGACTGGTGGAGCCTAGGCATGGTCCTGCTCGAGCAACTGACCGAGGGTGCCTGCTTCAATGGCATTAATGCCAATGCCTTCCTTATCCACGTGCTGGCCAACGGCGTGCCGATCCCTGACGACCTCGACCCGCAACTGAATCTGCTGCTGCGTGGTCTGCTGGCTCGCGACCGCCACCAACGCTGGCAATGGCGACAAGTTGAGGACTGGCTCAACGGCATTGCGGTCGAGGCACCCGCCTCCTCCGTCCAACAGAATGACGGCGGCGAAGGCGCCACACTGCAGTTGGGGCCACGGTCTTACCACAAACCCGGCGTATTCGCCCTGGCAGCGGCACTGGCGGACAACTGGCAACAGGCTCTGGACCATCTGATACGCGGTGTGATCGTGACTTGGGCGGAGCAGGTCGGCCTAGCTCCATCCCTGATCGCAGGCTTGCGACAGATTGTCCAGCACGAGGGCATCGAAGATGACTTCCGCCTCATGCTGGCACTGAAGGCTCTCAACCCGGAAATCCCCTTGATCCATCGCGGCGACATTGTCACCCCAGGATGGCTGCTGGAACACCCACTGGAAGGCTATCGTCTGATCAGCGGTTCGGTCCCAGACCTGCTAGATCAACTACAGACTGACCATTGGCTGTCGCGCCTGAAGACCCGCGGGGAGAGCGTCCGCCAGCGAGCCCTACATCAACACATCGAGTTGGTCGAGGAGACGCTGCGGATTTACCTATTGTCGACATCGCGCGCCAAGCTGGCGACAGAGTGGCAGGAACGTCAACGACTGCTTCCAGACACCGATCACCCGGGGCTAATGTGTTTGTCGGAACGCCGAGTGATCGCTGAAGAAGATCTAATCGTGTTGCTTAGTGCCGCAATCAGCCAATTCCGTTCGGCCACCTCGATCGTCGAAGAGGCCGCTGAGCTGGCCAGGACTGCCAATGTTGGCTGGTTCGACGCGGAAGCAGCAGCCGAACTGTTGCTGCATTCGCGTATGGAGCTGTACCGCAGCGTCGATGAACGCATCCGCGGCTTTGCTCGCTGCGGAGTACCGGCTGTGGACGAGTGGGCCGAGCAATTTCGCCTGGAGCGGCGCATGCCCTTGGCTCAGACTTTGGTACTGCTGGCCATCCCGTCGAACCAGTGGCTGGAACCACAGAAGCAGCAATATGTCTCGCAAATCCTCGACTTCTTCGAGAAAAAGGTGGTAACAGCCGTGATGCGCGGCCCCCTGGTGCGCATGAGCATTGGCAAGACCACCGCACGCGTCGATGTCAACGAACTGAATAGTGAACGCAGTCCGGCCACAGCCTTACTCGACCACCTCCTGCAACGCAATGCCAACGCAGTAAACCTCGACCCGGAATGCTTCCAGCTCATCGACCGACTGGAATCACGCCTGCACGCCCTGTACCGGCAGAGCGCGCTGTACAAACGCGACACTGGTATCGATGGCCTGTACCTTGGCTTCCCATTCCTGCTCAGCCGAGATGCACGTGGCACCACGCGTACGCGGATCATCCCGTTGCTGCTATGGCCGGTGAAACTGCTGCTTGAGCTGGGCAGCCGTGGCCATGCCGCACTGGCCTTCGACAGTGAGCGTGAAGAAGTCCGGCTCAACCCCGCCTTGGAAAGCGTGCTTGGCGTCGAAACTTTTAAGCGCTGGCGCAAGACCGCCGATGAACTTCTGGGCCGCTCGTCGATCCGCGCCGCGGATGTAATGGATGCCTTCGGTATGCTCGCCACCATCCGCTCGCGGACGCTCGGCAGCTTGCCGGCCAGTACAGTGGAAATTGCTCCTTACCAAGATGAACTGAGCTGCGCTGCGGTACTGTTTCATGTGACTTTCATGGGGCAAGCCATCGGCGAAGACTTGCGCCTGCTTAAGAACCTGTCGCCTGCCGGCACCGGCTTGGAGACTGCATTGCGCCTCAAAGCCGCCGACGCGGCAATTCCCGAGGTATCGACAAACGAACTGCAGCGGTTCTTTACTGTGGCCAGCGACCCTTCGCAGGAAGCAGCGGTGATCCAAGCACGTCAGAGTCCGGGGCTTCTGATCGAGGGGCCGCCAGGCACCGGCAAGAGTCAGACCATCGTCAATATGGTCGCCGACGCCATCGGCCGTCAACGCAGTTTGCTCGTGGTTTGCCAGAAGCATGCGGCACTAGAAGTGGTGTACAAGCGCCTGATGGCCGAAGGTCTGGGCCAACGCATCGTCATGCTCAATGACGTCAACCGAGACCGCGAGCCGGTTATCCGTAGTATCCGCGAACAGCTGGAAAACTTGTTCACCGATTGCAGTCAGACGCAAGGCTGGCAGCGTCAACGCGAGGAGGTCGCGGCCCGTATCGAAGCCCTGGAGGGCGAACTTGACCGCTTCCACCAGAGCCTGCATCGCCTCGATGAACACTCCGGCCTGAGTTATCGCCAACTGCTCGGCGAACTTATTGAATTGGAGTCCGGCCCGGCGCCAATCGAGTTTCCGGCCTTGCGTCAACGCTTGGCCCCCCTGGACCCTGCCAGCCTGACCCGCATAGTAGAAAACTGCGCCCCTCTGATACGCCTGTGGTTGCCAGCTCGCTTCGAGGGCAGCCCGTTGGTACAGTTGCAGCCTTTCGCCGCCGACCGCCCGACATTACAAGCCTTCACCGACAACTTGCACAGTTTCACCCAGGCCGAGATCAACCGTCAGGCTACGCTGCAGGCGCATTCCGCCAGCTTCGAAATCGACGATCCGACGCCGTACCGCAGTTGGATAGCGACCCATGTCGCTACTCTGCTCGGTTTGAATGAAGAACAACGCCTACGCCTAGCGCGCTGGCTGCCATTGTTTCGCAGCCGCGAAGCCGTCCAGACGCCAAAAGGTGAGTCGATTCTTGGCGAACTGCTCCAGCTCGATCAGCAGCTCGGTCAACTGGACCAGGACCACTACGCAGCCACCCTGTCGCCAGCACTCAGCCTGGTCGAGAGCAAGGCGCTCAGGCATCTGGAGCACGACAGCGCCAAGGTAATGGCCACCCGCTCCTGGCTGGCGAACATCAACCCGTTGCATCTGCTGCGGCGCAAGCGCCTGCGCAACTTCCTTCAAGAGCAGGGGCAAAGCCTGACCGTTGAAGTCCTCCCGATCCTGCACGCCGCCATCTGCCTGGAAATCCAGTGGCGTCCTCTGCGCGCCGAGCTGGCGACACTGCATCAGGCATTAGAGCTGGAGACAGTAAGTCAGCAAGCCTGCCTAGAACTGATCAGTGCAGTGAAGAGCGACATCCGCAACCTGCTGGAGATCCAGGCTCTGGCCCATGCCATAGCACAATCGCCGCGCCCCCAGGAGGCCGACGAGGCCGTCCTGGCCGGGGACAAGCAACACCTCGAGGCGCTGCTGAACAATCTCGACGCCTCGCTGATGCGCCACGGCGTTCGCCAATCCAGCCTCGACCAGCTTAAGGTGCTCGGCGATTGGCTGGGCGATGACCTGGTGCAACAACTACAACACGCCATCGCGCACAACCTGAATAATCAATTGATACTTGATCGCCTGCATGAGGCGCAGCCCTTCCTCGCCGACTATCAGGCATTTCGCGGCCGTGCTGGCCAACTGGCCGCGCCGGAGCTGGAGTTGCTCGCACTGCTGCGCCAGCGCCAGGAGCAACTGGACGATATCGCACCCGAACAACTCGAATCCGCCGTGAGGCGCTTGCTTAACCGCGAAGCGCGACTGGGCTGGAAACATCGCGTCGAGCAGGCGCACCCCGAACTGCTGTTCAGCCAGGACGAGGCTCGAGCCAAGGTCGCCAGCCTCGCACAAGCCGATGCACAGATGCGCGTGCTTAACCGCGAACTGCTGGCGAATGGCATCGACCTCGCTCGCCTAGGCAATCGCAAGCAGTGGGAGGATGTCACCCGCCTGACCGGTAAGCGCTCGCGGCGCCTGCGCGAGTTCATCGAACTGGGCAGCAACCTCGGCCTAATGAGCTTGCGCCCTGTGTGGCTGATGAACCCGGACGTGGCGAGCCGCGTACTGCCCCTCAAGGCCGGCCTGTTCGATACTGTGATCTACGACGAAGCCTCGCAGATGCCCGTGGAGTTCGCCTTGCCGACCCTATTTCGCGGCCAGGTCACAGTGGTCAGCGGCGACGAGAAGCAAATGCCACCGACAGCATTCTTCTCCAGCCGCATCGAAAGCGATGAAGCCGAAGTGTTCGACGGCGACGAGCCTGATGCAGACGCTGATGAGGAACAACGCGAAGCTTTCGAAGACACCTGGAACCGTCGCGAGATCAAGGACTGTCCCGACCTGCTGCAATTGGCGCGCAACGCCCTGCCCAACACTACGTTGCAGATCCATTACCGCTCGGCCTATCGTGAGCTGATCGGTTTCTCAAACGCCTCGTTCTACGGCAATCGTCTTAACGTCCCGGTCCGTCATCCGCAGGCGAACATCCTGCGTATCAAGCCGCTGGAGCTGATCCAAGTTAGTGGCCTGTACCAGAACCAGAGCAACGCCGATGAAGCCGAACGGGTCGTCGAATACCTCAACGAACTCTGGCAGCAACCCTATGGCCAGCGGCCTTCGGTAGGTGTGGTCACCTTCAACCGCAAGCAGGCCGAACTGATCGAGGAGCACCTTGAGCAGCGTGCCGAGCAGGACGAGTTGTTCCGTACTGCATACGCCGAGGAGCGCGAGCGCAGCGAGGAAGGCGAGGACATGTCAGTGTTCGTCAAGAACGTAGAAAACGTGCAGGGCGATGAACGTGACATCATCATCTTCTCCTCCACCTTCGGTCGCAACAGCCAGGGAACCTTCCGCCGCAGCTTCGGCGTGCTTGGGCAGACTGGCGGTGAGCGCCGTTTGAATGTGGCTGTGACCCGTGCACGACGCAAGGTGGTGATGATCACCTCGATGCCGATCGCCGATATCTCCGACATGCTCAACACGCATCGCGCGCCCAACAGCCCGCGTGATTACCTGCAAGGCTACTTGGAGTACGCCCGCGTGCTCTCCTCGGGCGATTTCGGTAGCAGTGGCAGGCTGCTCGAGCGTCTGCAGACGGATCGCAACAGCAAGCAACGCGAAAAAGGTCAGCGGCGTGATGGTTTCGTCAGACTGGTCGGCGAGTTCATCCACTCCCTAGGCTGGCAGGCCGCGCCCGCGAACGAGGGCGATGCTTTCGGTCTCGACTTCGCCATCGAGAACGCCAGCACGGGTCTGTACGCCATCGGCATCGAATGCGATGCCCCATGCCACGTGCTGCTCGAACGCGCTCGCGCGCGGGAGATCTGGCGCCCATCCGTGCTTCAACGGGCCATCCCTCATATCCACCGGGTCTCGTCAAAGGCTTGGTATCACAATGGCGAAAGCGAGCGCGTACGTCTGCGTGAAGCCATCGAGCAAGCAATGCAGGCCACGCTTCCGTCGCAACAAACGCCCACTACAACCAATACGGAATCCTGCCAATGAGTGGTCCGAAGGTCGTTCGAATTGTCACCCGCGAAGAAGTTATCGCCATCTGCGAAGGCCACCTGCAACGCCTGGAGTACGCAGTGGCACGTTGGCAGGCGCAAGCCAGCAAGGTCGGGGAGCTAAGCGAACAGGAGTGCGTCGCCACCTTAGCCAGACGCAATCGCCTGAGCGCCTTGCTCGCGCAGGAGCGCTTTGCCGAACTGCAGAAGGCCGTGCCTGTTGAGATCGAGCACCTGCGCCGTGACCTGGAGGATCGCGAAGAACGCGCGATCATTCGCGCCGCCGAGCGACGCCAACGCGAACGACGCCTCCAGGAAAACGCCGCGACGTTACTCAATGCCCTGCAAGCCAACCCCAAAGGCGACGATCAAGCCTTACTGCATTCACTCTCGCGACTAGCCAAAGGTACCAGCCAGGATGACGGAGAGCGTCTACTGGCCGAGGGTTTCGCCCAACTGGCCAAGACCAGCCAGAAAGAATCTCTGAGCGAAGCCCAACGTGCCTTGGCGCAGCAACTCAAAGTCGAGGAACCTAAACTCTCCTTGGCCAACTGGATGATGGCCCGACAACCAGAGGCATCGCAGGATGTACGCCTGCAACGCATCGACCGGTATATCGTCGAACTGGAACTACTGCAAGGCACCGACAGTGCCGCCCCCTTTCTCCAGGCACTGGAAGGAGCCGGAGAAGAAACCCAAGCGCAGCGGCGCAACCTGCTGCTGGACAGCCTAGTACTCGACCTGGCCACATCCACCCGTGATTTCCATAACAAACGCGGGTGCCTCGAACAGCTACAAGACCTGTCCAGCGAAATCGAAACATGGGCAGGTGCTGAACACGCTTCTCTACTGAGTCAGATCGCTACCTGCACCATAGTCACCGACCTCGCGGCGATGGCCGGGCTAATCGAACAGTGCGAAGGCCTTATTGCGGCTCATTTACAGGCCCAGACTGCCCTCGCCCGCCGCGAAGCTGTGCTCGGAGGCCTGGCCAGTCTCGGCTACGAAGTGCGCGAAGGCATGGCTACTGCCTGGGCAGAAACCGGCAAGGTCGTTCTGCGCAAAACCTCTACTCCCGGCTACGGCGTGGAAGTTGGCGGCAAGGCCGACAATGGCCGCATGCAAGTTCGTGCAGTCGCCCTCAGCAGCGACCGTGACAAGGCCCGGGATCGAGATGTTGAAACCATTTGGTGTAGCGAGTTTCAGCGGCTGCAAGCAGTGTTGAAAGACAAAGGCAGCGAGTTGCTAATCGAGCGTGCACTGTCGGTAGGTGAGGTCCCGCTCAAAGAAACGAGTATTTCCATATCCAACACAGAAACAAGCGTTGATCAGCAAAAGATTATCAATCCGTGAGGCTTACAAATGCCTATTCAAATATTCAGACAGTCAGTTTGACGTAGCTGAGCATCGATGTCCCACACCGTTACGGATCTCAAAACCATAGTGCTCCAAAAAAACATTGTGCAGCCAAGCTGGACGAACTCATCGATAGTAGCCTGAACTGCAGCAAGACTGCGAATCTTGAAGAGCTACGCCATGGGTTGCTTCCTTTTTTCAGGTAGCTTCAGGCTTTTGCACTGCTCTTTACGACCCGGCCAGCAATTCTCGGCACGATTAATTCCCACTCTTGCGAACGATGATGGGCTCGGAAGGCCTCTTCACACCGATCAGAATGCCGCACCAAAACAGCTGCCACTTCACAATCCTCAATCTCAAGGTCCAGATTGAATGACTTTGCTGTACGGCCTACAACCTGACCGTCCGCATCCTGAATCAGATATCTCCCTTCATGAGCCTTGAACGCAAGCGTGTCGCCAGGCTCAAGCGCCGCCAATGTCTTATGTATTGATGCCGTAGGGTTCTGGCGCCCAGCATAATCGAGATCAATATCCTTCAAAGAGAGCTGTAGGTAGCGCTTCTCCAGCTCTGCGAGGAATTCACCTTGGAAGGTGCGACCCATGACCTCCTCGGTAAGTTGGCGGCTGAAGGGATTGCCCCCAGGGAATTCACACACGGTCAGGGTTTGCTCGGCGCGGGTCATGCCCACGTAGTAAAGTCGGCGTTCATCGCTAAGAGTTTCCGGCTGAGTGGACCAGCCGCCATCAAGCACTACAACGTGGCGGAACTCCAATCCTTTGGCAGAATGGATAGTACCTAGGTAAAGTCCATTCCTGGGTTGCTGGCGTAGCTCCCGGAAATAGTCGTAGAGCCAATCGACCAGCGTCTGGGCGCTCAGAGGGCATTGTCCGAACTCTGCTGTGAGCTGTTCAAAGGTGGTGGCCAATATGCCGTGCCAATCCGGCGCGAGCTGCCTTTCGCTCATGCATGCCCATGCCTCGGAAGCACTCAGCGGCTCGGTAATCCCGCGTAGTATTTCAACAGCCTGCACGAAGCCGCGCTGAGCGGTCAAAGGCAAGACACCTTCCTTGTCAGCAGCAAGGCAATACGGAACGCCATGAGCTTCACACCAAGCCTGAAGGGGAAGCAGGTACTGGTGAGTACGGGCCAACACCGCGCAGCCCTGCCAATCCTCGGTGTCCAAACTGAGCAGACGCTGCAGCTCAGACATCGCAGCTTGGGCCTGCAGGTTCGCCCTCGTGTCGCCCTCAGCCTCTATCCTCAGGCGAACCACGCGTCCTGCCCGCTCGAGGTCCAGGGTCTCCCAATCGCCGCCCTTCGGCCGTGCGCGGCGAACAGTGTCGATCTGAATCGGGTGATCCTTTTTGAGCCGATCGGGGTTGCGGCCAATGACGCTGTTGGCCGCATCGATGATGCAGCCGCTGGAGCGGTAGTTGTCGACCAGATAGTTCTTTGTGGCCGAGTAATCCTCGCGAAAGCGCTCTATGTATCGATTATTGGTATCACGCCAGGCGTAGATGTTCTGGTCATCGTCACCTACCGCCAAAATGCACAAACGTCCTTCCTCTTCGGACTTGCGCCCGGCCAATGCACTCACGAGTCGATACTGCAGGTCGTCGATGTCCTGGTATTCATCGACGAGGATGTAGCGGTAGCCTCGCATCAGTTGCTCGCGTAGATCGTCCTCGCCTTCTACCTGACGCTTGCCCTCGAGCAACTCAACAGCGTCTCCCATCACTTGGACCAGGCGCCCTTCCTCGACCGTTTCACCTCGCTCGAAGCGGGTACCAGTCAGGCGCATCGCCATGCGGTGATAAGTCATCACGTTGACCCCAAAGGCATCGGGGCCCACCAATTTGAGCAGGCGCTGCTTGATCTCGTTGGCCGCGTGACGGTTGAAAGTTAGAGCCACGATGCAGCGCGCCGGCACACGCCGAACTCGTAACAGATAAGCGATACGGTGCACGATCACGCGCGTCTTGCCGGAACCTGGACCAGCCAGAATCAGGCGGTTCACGTCATCGTCGTCGGACACAATAACCCGCTGGGCAGCGCTGAGTCTCTCGACGATGCTACGCCAGGACTCTTCACTCGTGGCTAGCTTAAGCACCTCCTCGCGACCTACGAAGTAGCGGCGAATGAACTCCTGTTTAGCTAGCGTGAAATAGTGCTGAACCAGGTCACGGGCCTCTCGCATCGAGCCGAGCCCAACCTCTGCATACTCGCGCATAACGTGAACCTGAATACGTTTTTCTCGGTAATGCTCATCAAGGCGCTGGTACTCATCCTTGAGGTATCCGGTACGTTTTTCCGCGTTGACTTCGATCGTCATAGCGCGACGCATGACAGTCATGCCGTGGTTCAGCGTAAGCACGTCTTGCTTGTGCAGGTACAGCAGTACGTGCTCAATGGCCTTGCGGCGCTGCGACTCCGGGATTCTGGAGCGCAGCTCTAGATCCTGTTCAATCAGGCTCATGAGCTCGCCGAACGTGGTGTCGACCAACAGATCCTTGTTACGTGAGCCCGGCGGCAATTTGCCAATCAGAAACGGGAGAACCACGGCAGCCAAGGCCCGCCTGCGCTCACCCAACCCTTGAATACCGTTCCAGCTGTACCCACCGCGAATACGCAGCTTGAGGAAATCCTGACTGATCTGACGCAGTTCGAAGCTGCTACGCAGTTGACTTTCGCTGTCGTGATCTTGGGCCAGACTGCGCAGCAGTCGCAGGACGTGTAGCGGTATCAGATCTTTGTTGCCGGTGGCTGTTTTGAGCGCCGAGGTCAACAGTGGCACGGTAAGATCCTGCCATTCCCCACTCTCGGCCTCCGGCGCCAATTCCTGCAGCAGGTCGAACAGGGCAGACTCAAGCTTTAAGGTGGCTTGCAGACGTTGGGTGGAAGGGAAAACAACGCCATGCCGGACGTACAAAGTGAGCTTGGAGTCGTTGACTAAAAGTCCCAAGTCCTCCATCTGGCGCAGTGTCGCTGTGACCTCTTCGGACGTGAGGCTGGTCAGTGCCATCAGGGCGTCGGTGTTGATGCGCTCATCAGCACTCGCCTCGTACAGGTAACTCAGAATGGCCTTGAATTCTTCCAGCCGTCTGGCCGGCAGTTTGGCGGTAATCAGACGCTTGTCGGCTTCCTCCTTAGTCAGCTTCAGGCTTGCCGGAAAGATCTGGGTCTGATTCTCCTCCCGCTTTAAAAACTGCCCACGCTCAAGCCAGGACACGGCCGTGACGACCTTGGTTTCAGCATCGCGTTCTCCGGCCTCAAAGCTGGTCTCGACCTGCTCGTCCATCAATACTTCGCCGGCAGTGATGACGAGCCTGCCGCCCTTGCGTCGGTCGCTTTCCTTGCGTAGTTTGCGCAGGATCTGCTGAATATCACGCAGGGTCAGTTTCGACCCTTCGCACATCCCGAACTGGTTTTCGATATCCTGAGCGTCATACAGGAGCACGCATCGAGCCTGCCCTTGATCGCGCCCAGCGCGCCCAGCTTCCTGCAAGTAGTTCTCCAGCGATCCCGGTATATCAGCATGTACCACCAGGCGAATATCGGATTTGTCTACGCCCATGCCAAAGGCATTGGTGGCCACGATGATCTTGAGTTCCCCAGCCTTGAAGGCGTCTTGAATGTCCTTCTTCTCGTGTGGCTCCAGCCCAGCGTGAAAATGCTTGCAGGCCCAACCGTGGCCGATCAAAAAATCAGCGAGTTCTTCAGCGCCTTTGCGGCTAGACACGAAGATCACCGCGCCGCCCTCGTTACGGCCTAGCTCTTCCGCAAGTAGCGCCTGAGTGTGGTGGCGCTTCTCTGAACGGGCACAGGGCAGGACTTCGAAGTGCAGATTGGTACGCTCGTGAGTACCGATGAAGCGCTTAAAGGTGATGCCCAGCTGCTCTTCGAAGTGCTGCTCGATGTCCTCAAGCACGTCAGGCTTGGCAGTAGCCGTAAAGCAGCCGATCGCCGCGAGCTGACCGTCACCGGTGAACTGCTTGATGAAACGCGAGACATAGAGGTAATCCGGGCGAAAATCTGCGCCCCATTTGGACAAGCAATGCGCTTCGTCATAGATCCAGGCGCCGACCTGGCGTTGGGCGATCGCGCGGCGAAAGGCCTTGTTGCGAAACTGCTCGGGCGAGACCAGCAGAATGCCTACATCCCCCAACTGGATTTTCTCTAGCGCCTCGGCCCGTTCAGGCATGGTCAACAGGCCGTTCAAGGTCGCAGCACATTGGACGTTGCGAGCAAGAAGACCGTCGACCTGATCCTTCATCAGTGACTGCAACGGCGAGATGATGACTGTCAGGCTGCCGTTGCGGTGAAAGCGATTCAGGGCCGGCAGTTGGTAGCACAGGGATTTGCCGCCCCCTGTCGCGAGAATCGCGAGCACGTGCATGCCCTGCATACCGGCCAGCACCACGTCATGCTGTAGGGGGCGCCCGTCGGGCTCAGTCCGAAAATCCTGAATTGGGGCGAAGTATCGCCTGAGCTCGTGGCGGGGATCATGAGTAGTGCTGCAGTAGCCGCAGTGGCTTTCTCCGCAGGGTACGTCGCGTAGCTCGGCGATCAGCCGACTGACCGCGGGAAATTGGTGGCGCACCCAGGGCGCCAGAACCGAGTTGCCGCCCGAGACGCGCAGCCAGGCCAGCGCATAAGCTAATGGCCAATGCAGTGTCTCGTCCATGAGGTCGGTTTCCAGCAACTCGTTCAGACGGGTGCTGCAGACCTTGAAAGTACGAGTCAGGGTCGGGTCAGTTTCCCTAAGTAACTCGGGAATCAGATTGCGTAATTCTGGGAGACTACTTGGCTCCTGGCCAGTGATCGAGACGAAGAGCGGCCCCAGGTAGCTCTTCGGCGTTGAGGCGAGCAGCGCTTGGTAGCAGAGCAGTTCGGTATGATGCTTAATGTTTAGATCTGCGAATGCCTGACGCTGGTCGTTGAACAGTGTCAGGGTGGAGCGGCAATCAGACAGCGGTGAGTTGAGGCTGTCACGAATGATTTTGTAGTCCTTGACCAAGCGATGATACGGGTTCTGCGGAAAAGCCAACGGCGATAGGCGCAGGGTGTCGATCACCGGCAGCTGGTGTAAGGCCAGGTTCGCAGCTTGCTCTTGGAGTATCGGCAAGTCATGGTCGATGACGTTATGGCCGAGTACGAAGCTGGCGCCATGCCCTATGCGATCCAGGGCCTCGAGGACTGCGGGCAGATCCCTGTCGACCTTACGTTCGAGCTCCTCTTCCGTGTCGGGACGCATTCCGCCAACCATAAAGATGCGGTCTGGTTGATTGGCTTTGCCGGGGACGACTTCCAAGTCAAAAATCAAGCTTTTGGGTTGAGTCGGTGAAACCATCCGAACAGCATCCTTGAAAAAAACTTCTGAGCTTGCCGCACTTTAACGGCAATTGAGCAGCGCAGATAGGTGCGCGAGGTCGCGGTGAGGCGCAGTCAGGCAGGTCAGCGATTGGTATCGAGGCATAGGAGTGGTGATCCAATGCGGATCGACCAGGCGCGGCAAACGCTAGTCGGGCTTTTACGAAGAAGAAATACTCATTTTCACTCAAGGCATCTAATCAGACAGTCGCGATAAGTCTCGCTCAACGCGCTCACGATAATCCCAGAGCGCCCCCCCTCCATTCAGCGATGCCTTCATCAAGCGAAGGCAGCCAAAACCTTGTAAACCTATGCAATTTATTGCTCATTGAAACCGCTGTATGCCGCAGGCTTGCTGGACTGGGAAGTGTTTTCTTGGCTGGGCAAAAATCATTCTCTACCTCAAAGCACACTAGGTAATACGTCCCGGCATTGCGAACCAACAAATAAGGCTTGCCGAGAGGATAGTGAGAAGGAGTTTATAGACGGAGGGGCTGCCCACCTTTCATTTGACGACAGCGCCTTATCATTTCAGGACAATCCATGACCTTTGATCTGTATGGCACATGACGTTGCTTGATTCGTTTTTGCGTGGCAGTCATGCCTCTCTCTAGGCGTGCCGATATGTCGCCAGTGGTTTGCGAATTTGTGACTGGGGTTTGAGAGTTTGAAATCCTGAGCGCCAGCTGTAGGTCGATATCAGCCGCTCACGAGTGACCGTTTTCGACCTTAGCCGCCCTTCGCAGAGGGCAGATAAGGGCCGATTCTGTTGAAAAAGTCGTCTTGGTTTCCATGGCCAAAAAGTACGCGTCTGAGATTGAATTTTTGAATCGTCGCAGAGACATTCGGACTCGGATTTCACGTAGCAGCGTACTAAAAAGGCGCATTCACCGATCAGTCTTCTGGCAATTTGAGAAAACCGACTTTTCAACAGAATCGGCCAGAATCGGACATTCAGCATGCGCCCTTACGCTTGCTCATGCTTTCCATCACGCAGCGTTCTGCGTTCTTGGGTAAGGGCTCGCCTCACCTGCATGGTCACGAGCAGTGATCATGCAGGGATGACGGGCAGTTTGAAAACTAGTGTGCTGGGTACTCAGCGAGTACTTCATCAGTACCTGCTTTGGTCAGGCCGATGACTTGGTAGACTTCCTGCGGTCCCTCGCCCTCCATCCCGGGCGAGCCTGCCGGCATGCCTGGTACAGCAATCCCGAGAAGGTCGGTGCGCTTAGTCAACTCGACTATTTGCTCGGCAGGCACGTGGCCTTCAACAAATTTCCCATTGATCACCGCAGTGTGGCAGGACGAGAGGCGCGGAGCGACGCCCAGCTCCTGCTTGACCGCGCTCATGTTTATGTTTGTTTCTACATGATCAATGACGGTGAAGCCGTTCGCTTCAAGGTGCTTAATCCACTTCTTGCAGCATCCGCAGTAAAGCTCTCGATAGACATCAATCGTCAGAGGTTCAGCAGCGTGGGCAGCCGAGCCGATAAACAGAACCGCAAATGTCGCGAGGCGAAGTGCCCGGCCGGAACGACGAAAATTATTGCGCATGAGTGTGCTCCTTGCCATCGGCATGGGTATGAGTCTTTGGCTGAGCAGCTGAAGGTGCAGGAGCATGGGCGCCGCTTGTGTCGCTGTGGTGAACGTCAACTTCGGCGAGCTCTTCAGTGCCACCTGCATCATGACGATGTCCAGATGTCGCTTCTTTTTGCTCATCATGCTGACCTTCATGGTTATGCATCTTGGTTTCACCACCACCATGCTGATGGCCACTGCTGCTCGCGGCTAGCGCTCTGTATCCCTGAGCATCCATACCCGGAAGCTGCTGAAGAAAAGCGACCATTCCCCAGATATAGGGATCGGCCATGCTTTTTCCCCAGGCAGGCATGCCCGTGGACTTGATACCGTGCTTGATGATCCAGAACGCTGCTGCTGGGTTTCCATCGACACCAAGGCTCGACAAGTTGGGAGGTGCCGGATAGAGACTCTTACTCAACTCGGTTTGCGCGACCCCTGGAGCCAGGTGGCAACCAATGCACATAGCATTGTAGTTGCCAGCACCTGCACGAATGAGCGCTTCGTCTGTCAGGTCGGGGACTTCAATGTCTCGGGAACGTACTTCGATCGATCGATCCCGAGCGATCGAGAGTAAGGAGTGTACGGGTTGCGAATGTGGGTCATCGGCGCCCACATTAAACACCCCGAAATACACGACACCGCCGCCTACAATGGCGGCGACCACACTGGCAGCGGTCAACGTTTTGATTGGTCCTTTCATGTCAGTCCCTTAGAACCACATGCGAATACCGGCTACAAAGCGAGCCTCGTTGGTGTCGTCCCCTTCATCGCTGGCCAGGTCGGCGGTCTTGCCGTAAGAGCGATTCCAGGTAACCCCGATATAAGGGGCAAACTCACGAACAATCTCATAGCGCAACCGCAAGCCCACTTCGGTATTGGCTAATCCAGAGCCAATGCCGCGCTGTGGGTCGTTTTTCCCGTAGAAGTTCACTTCGGCGGTCGGCTGCAAGATTAAGCGGTTGGTGAGCAGAATGTCGTAATCACCTTCCAGTCGAGCGGCGGTCTGGCCGTTCTCGCCGATGAAAGCGGTTGCTTCAGTTTCGAAGTTGTAGAGGGCCATGCCCTGGATCCCAACAGCCCCCCACGTCTGCGGTGAACCGGGTTTGAAGTCCTGGCGCACACCGGTGACAACATCCCACCATGGACCGATGGAATGGCCCCAAAGCGCCTGGAGTTCGGCATCTTCCGTCACACCATTAGTACGCTCACCTTCCGAGCGTAGCCACAAACGATCGACGTCGCCACCGATCCAACCTTTGGCATCCCAACTCAGAGCGCTGCCGTTATCCGCGTCTTGGTATTCAAATTTATCCAGGAGGACGAAAGAGTTGAGTTTCTTGTCATGAACGCCATGACCTGCGACAGGCGGAAAGGCGGCCTTACGATCAGCATCGGTCAATACAGGAATGGGCGTCCGACTCATGGTGGTTGCCCCAGCATCCATATTCATGGTGCTGTGATCCATGCCCTCCATTTGGCCTTGGTCCATGTTCATACTGCCGTGATCCATTGCCCCCATGCTGCTATGGTCCATGGTTCCCATCGAACCGTGATCCATCTTGGAGTGATCCATCTCTTCAGCCGCGGAAGCGATACCAACAAACACAGAGCTGACTGAAACCGTCAACGCCATCAGGGTCGGACGTAAAAGCTTAAGGGTCATGGTCTCAATCCGCTTTTTTAGTGTTTGAGTCATGATCCATCGACTCGTGATTCATTTTGCTGTGGTCCATCGTTCCATGGTCCATAGAACCGTGATCAGACTTGGACTCACTTGTCTTGGTCTTATGCTTTGTTGCTGACTTGTCTGTGTCGGCAGCAGCGTAAGCGTGCTCGGCATTGCCTTCCCCAGCTTGTACCAAGGGCACTCCACTCAATATGCCGATGGCAAGGGCGCAACCGATCAATGACTGACGATTCAGATATCTGCTCATAATCCGTCTCCCTTACTCATCAACCCGTACTTCACGGAACATGCCCATCTCCATGTGAAACAGCAGGTGGCAGTGATAGGCCCAGCGTCCCAGGGCATCGGCGGTGACGCGATAGCTGCGTTTGGTACCGGGTGGCATGTCGATCGTGTGTTTGCGCACCATGAATTTTCCGTGCTCATCCTCAAGGTCGCTCCACATGCCGTGGAGGTGGATGGGGTGGGTCATCATGGTGTCGTTCACCAGCGTGATGCGCAGGCGCTCGCCATACTTGAGGCGCAACGGCTCGGCGTCGGAGAATTTGATGCCATTGAATGACCAGGAAAACTTCTCCATATGACCAGTCAGGTGCAGCTCGATCGTACGATTGGGTTCGCGACCATCAGGGTCCTGGAAAGTGCTCTTCAGGTCGGCGTAAGTGAGCACACGACGGCCATTATTCCGTAAGCCAATACCCGGGTCGTTGAGTTTTGGCGTAGTGCTCATGGCTTGCATATCGACCAGGGGGTTGTTGGTCTCGGAGGCCGGGTGCGACTGCATCTCCATGCCTTCCATTCCACCCATGCCAGCCATCCCTGACATGTCACCATGGGCCATACCAGCCATCTTGTTGTGGTCCATGCCGGCCATGCCGGACATGCCGCCCTGGTCCATGCCAGTCATCTTGCTGTGATCCATACTGGCCATGCCGGACATGTCACCTTGATCCATGCCAGTCATCTTGCTGTGATCCATGCCGGCCATACCGGACATGTCTCCTTGCTTCATGGCGCTGTGGTCCATACCGGCCATGCTACCATGGTCCATTCCCCCCATCCCCATGTCATCCATGGTCAAAAGCGGGCGCGGATCAGTTGCCGGTACCGGTGCACTCAGCCCCTCGCGCAGGGCCAAGGTGCCGCGGGCATAGCCGGTGCGATCCATGGACTGGGCGAAAATGGTGTAAGCCTCTGCGCTGGCAGGTTCGACGATCACGTCATAGGTTTCCGCCACGGCAATGCGAAACTCATCGACGCTGACCGGTTTGACGTGCTGGCCGTCGGCCGCCACGACGGTCATTTTCAAGCCTGGAATACGGACGTCGAAGTAGCTCATGGCTGAGCCGTTAATGAAGCGCAGGCGAAGTTTTTCCCCCGGTTTGAAAATCCCGGTCCAATTGCCATTAGGGGCCTGGCCGTTCATTAGGTAGGTGTAAGTATCTCCACTGACGTCGGCGAGATCGGTGGGATTCATTTTCATTTCGGCCCACATTTTCCGATCCGCCACGGCCGCGGACCAACCCTTCTCGCTCACATCGTCGATGAAGTCGCCTACGGTCCGCTTGTGGTGGTTGTAGTAGTCCGACTGCTTCTTGAGCTTGGCCATGACTCGGCCAGGATCTTCATCGGTCCAGTCAGACAACATCACCACGTAGTCGCGATCGTATTGGAAAGGCTCAGGCTCTTTGGCATCGATCACGATCGGCCCGTAGACACCGACCTGTTCCTGCATGCCCGAGTGACTGTGATACCAGTAGGTGCCGTTCTGATGCACCTTAAATTTGTACTCATACATGCCATCGGGCGCGATGCCGTGAAAGCTCAAGCCCGGCACGCCATCCATATTGGCCGGCAGGATGATCCCGTGCCAATGGATGGAGGTGTCCTGATCCAGGCGGTTCTTCACCCGCAGTGTAACCGTATCCCCTTCACGCCACCGCAGCAGAGGCCCCGGCAAAGTGCCATTGATGGTCATGGCTGTACGCGGCGAACCGGTGATGTTCACGGGGGTTTCGCCAATGAACAGGTCAAATTCGTTACCGGTGAGAACACTCGGCAGACCCGGGCTGGTTACGGCCCATACAGGAGTGCGCCACAGACCAAGACCGCCGAGAATGCCACCAGCGGCCAGGCCTTTGACGAAGGTCCGCCTAGAGGTTTTGGAATGCATGCCGTTTATATCCAATCAGTCAAAAGGGAAACCGTGCGAAACACACTGAGCGTTGTGCTTATCGGTTAGGGGCGTGCTCTCAGGAGTTCGTCGCGAATCCAGATGAGCCTTGCCCGCCGCCGCAAATGACAAAATTCATACGGCAGGCGAGCGCTGAAATTGCCACACTTTAACCACCGAAGTGATTACATTTCTGTCAGCTTGGGATCCAGGCTGTGTGAAAACGCGCTGAATACGTCGAAAATTGAGAGTCGCGAGGATTGCCTGTGGAATCAGCGGGCGGAAGCGCGAATTACCTTAGTCAGCTACATAGACGTTTGTAATGCCGCTTGGGCCGCGTCAGCGGCCCAAACGGCTTCTAACGGGCGAGCCAAGCGGCTGGGTTCACGCCCTGATCGCCCCAAGCAGTCCTGCGATGCCGAAGATGCTCATCATTCGTTTGAGGTTGTAGGCGAGCACATGAAGGCTCATCTCAGTGCTCACTCGCCGCAGGGTTTTGGTCAGGAAGTGGGTACTTCCCATCCAGTACTTGAGCGTTCCAAAAGGATGTTCAACGGTCTGTCGACGAACCCTCATCATCGCTGGATCATGTTCTAGCCGAACCTGCATCGCGTCGATTACCGCCTCATGTTCCCAGCGCTTCACACGGCGCTCCTTACCCGTCGTACATTGCTTTTGCATTGCGCAGGACTGGCAGCCCGAGAAGTAGTAACAATGCAACAACATGCCGTCTTCCATCGACGAATGCCGCCGGGTCAGTAACTGTCCCGCAGGGCATCGATACTCGTCCGATGCAGCAACGTAGATGAAGTCCTGCTTACCGAATCGGCCTTCGGCTTTGCTGCCTGAGGTCAGGGGTTTCGGCACGAAGGTGGCGATGCCAGCCTGCTCGCAGGCAAGGATTTCCAGACCTTTGTAATAGCCTCGGTCGGCCACCACCGTCAGCGACTCAGCGCCGATCTCTTCACGCGCCTGGTTCGCCATATTGCTCAGTTGCCCACGGTCGTTACCAACGTTGGTCACCTCATGGGCAATGATCAGATGGTGTTTGTCGTCGACAGCTGTTTGTACGTTGTAGCCAACCGTTCCGGTGCCTCGACCGCTCGTGGCCATTGAGCGTGCATCTGGATCGGTAAGAGAGATTTGTTGGTCTGGACTGTCGTGGAGCTGCGCCTCGATGTCCTTGAGTTTTTGCATCTGCTGTTTCAGCGTTTCGATTTTTTCTTTCAGACGCTCGGCCTTGGCCTCGGCCACTTCGGGTGTTGCCCGATCCGCCGAATCCATCGCCGCCAGATAGCGATCAATGCTCTGCTTGATCTGCTGCATGCGTGCCTTCACCTTGCCCTGAGTGAAGTTGCGGTCGCGATTATTGACGGCTTTAAATTTGCTGCCGTCGATGGCGATGATCGACTGGGAGA
The DNA here is from genome assembly GCF_058794995.1 of Pseudomonas sp. GW823-FHT06E10. Taxonomy (NCBI): domain Bacteria; kingdom Pseudomonadati; phylum Pseudomonadota; class Gammaproteobacteria; order Pseudomonadales; family Pseudomonadaceae; genus Pseudomonas; species Pseudomonas sp. GW823-FHT06E10. The sequence continues at coordinate 24,371 of NZ_JBXAHJ010000026.1, forward strand.
AAAGATCAAGGTTGCGGCAAAGCACTACGAACTGGCGGCAGACGCTGCGAATGGCTTTGCCGTTGTCTTTGCGAAAGTCGGCAATGGTTTTGAAGTCCGGAGCCAAACGCCCGGTCAGCCACATCAACTCAACGTTACGTTCGGCCTCTCGCTCAAGTCGGCGGCTGGATTGAATCCGATTGAGATAGCCGTAAATATAGATCTTCAGCAACACCGCTGGGTGATAGGCCGGACGCCCCGTTGCAGCAGGATCAACACCTTCAAAGCCAAGCGCGCCCAGGTCGAGTTCATCGACGAAAGCATCGACCACGCGCACTGGATTTTCTTCGGTTACGTAATCGTCCAGACACTCCGGCAGCAAGGTGACTTGCGCCCGAGCCTCACCTTCAATAAATCGCTTCATGATCGTCCTCGCCACGATCTCGACGATCAGAAGATTAGACAATCGCAGGCGTTTTCACACAGCCTGGGTCGCATCAAGACGCTCAGTATTCGGCTTGGTCGGCCGCCGTGGCTCAGCTCTTAGCTACAGGAGCTTGATCGGTTCGCTTTTGGGCAGCTTGGTACGCTTCCATTGCGTTCTTCTTTGCTGCTTCCATACAAGCGAATGTCCGGTCACCACCGCCTGAGGCCATAGCCAGAGAAGAGACGGTCAAAGCGGCAATGATCAACAGTGCTTTCATGGATTTCATTGGGGGTATCCTCGAATAAGATTTGCTTAACCCGTTGAACCCACATCAAGAGATGATTCGCGGGGGGAGTGAGCTCAAAGCTCGATGTAACTTTAAGACTCTCCCCCTGTCAGGAACCTTAGGTGAAAATTACAGTTCTGTAAGGTTTTGATTTTCTGACGATATTTTGAAAGAACAAGCGAGAGCAGGCCGCTCCCAATTGCTCAAAAATGATAGCGCTTTGATGCTTCAGTTTATGCTCGGCTAATAATTGGTCGCACAAATCCCCCCCACTGGGAGTCGTGCTCGCTAATCCGTGGAAGTGCGCTGAATATCCGACCTGAACTGTTGAAGCAGGCTTATTGGGAAGGGTTAAGTTCAACGGTGATGTGAACCAATTCCTCATGCACTGACAAGAGATCCTTGAAGTAAGCGGGCGTTGCATTTTGGTCCGTCGTCAAACTCAGGATGCAGGCATATTTCCCTTTACCTACGCGCCACACATGAACACCTCAAAGTGCTCATGCTCGAACCCTAGACAACGCTCGCTGACATCTACCTGAGCCCAATATTACTTTTCTGTCAGTTGCTGGTTGGCTGGACAGATTCGTTGCAAACTCACTCCTATCATCACTTGAGAGCCACCCCCATGAGACTTTTGGTTGCGGAAGACGAGCCAAAGATAGGTATCTATTTGCAGCAAGGCCTCACTGAGGCGGGCTTCAACGTGGATCGCTATACCAATGGTACCGAGGCCCTTCAACATGCCCTGAGCGAAGCGTATGACCTGCTGATTCTGGACGTCATGATGCCGGGTATGGACGGGTGGGAAGTACTCCGGAAGGTGCGCGCCTCCGGCAAAGATGTCCCCGTGCTTTTCCTGACCGCTCGCGACCGCGTTGAAGATCGGGTCAAGGGGCTTGAGCTCGGCGCTGATGATTACCTGATCAAACCTTTCGCATTTTCCGAATTGCTGGCACGGGTCAGAACGCTGTTGCGTCGCGGTAATAGTGTACCCACTCAATCCCACATGAGATTGGCTGATCTTGAAGTCGACCTGCTCAAGCGCAGAGCCATTCGAGGAGGTAAACGCATAGACCTCACGGCCAAGGAGTTTGCGCTGTTGGAGTTGCTGCTCCGACGCCGGGGCGAAGTGCTACCAAAATCGCTCATCGCCTCGCAAGTCTGGGACATGAACTTCGACAGCGATACCAACGTAATCGAGGTCGCGGTTAGAAGGCTCAGGGCGAAGATTGATGACGACTTTGAAGTCAAGCTGATCCAGACCGCACGTGGCATGGGCTACATGATCGACTCACCGGATACTGATTCGGAATGAACCGTCTATCCCTAACGACGCGCATGAGCCTGATGTTCATGCTTGCGGTCACGGCCGTCCTCACTGTCGCTGGGCTCAGCTTCAACCACCTCAGCCAGCACCATTTCAAAATGCTGGATCAGCAAGCCCTGACCGAAAAGCTCCAATCCACCCAGCGAATCCTGGGAGATCTGACCAGCGTCGATCAATTCAACGAGATAAAGCCCGAGTTACAGACATTGCTCGGGGCCCACCGTGATTTGACAGCCATCATCCTGGACAGTGAAGGAACATTGCTTTTCGCTGATCCAAGGCCAATCAACGTTCCACAACAGTTCCGCACGACGTCAAACAGCAATGTGTGGGAGTGGCAGGAACATGAGCAGATGTTCCGCGGGATGACGGCGGAAGCGATGATTACCGGCCAGGAGAAGCCATTTACGGTCATCTTGATCTATGACGTCACTCAGCATATGTCCTTCTTCGCGACGCTTCAGCGCTGGTTCTGGATTGGCTTGGTAATCAGTGCGCTCGTCAGTGCAGGGTTGGGGTGGATGGTTGCAAGCAGTGGTATGCGCCCAATTCGTCAGGTGACCAGGGTCGCGGCTTCGATGTCGGCTAAATCACTCAATAAACGCATTCCGTTAGCGCCCGTTCCCAAAGAGCTTCAACAATTGGTCTCGTCGTTCAACGCGATGTTGTCCCGACTGGATGATGCTTTTGTCCGGCTATCAAATTTTTCTGCGGACATTGCACACGAACTGCGTACACCAGTCAGCAATCTGATGACTCATACGGAAGTGGTCCTCTCCAGAAAACGGGACATCGAGGACTATGAAGACAATTTGTACTCGAATCTGGATGATTTGAAGCGCATGTCTCGAATGATCGACGACATGCTTTTCCTGGCAAAGTCCGACAACGGCTTAATCAAACCGAAAAGCAAGGAGATAGAGCTACAGGAGGTGGTTGGGAAACTGCTCGAGTACTACCGTCTGCTGGCAGATGAACGCAGTATCGAACTCAGTCTCTCAGGAGCCGGAAGTGTTCGAGGCGATGTGCTGATGCTGCACAGAGCCATCTCGAACCTGCTTTCGAATGCCCTGCGCTATACCCCGGAGGGACAAACCATCAGCGTGAATATCCGCCAGGATCTGAAGAGTGCAATCGTGACAGTGGAAAACCCAGGGGAGACCATTGCACCCGAGCACCTTGAAAAGCTCTTCGATCGATTCTATCGCGCTGACCCGGCACGTCGCGAAGGAAGTCCAAGTAACGCAGGGCTGGGATTAGCAATAACTCGGTCCATTATCGAAGCTCATGAAGGCAGGATCTGGTGCACTTCATCCAATGGGAAAACCGCGTTTCATATGGAGTTCCCTAGCTCCGGACTGGAACATGCGTAAATCCGGAAACGCGCAGGTAGAAGACATAGGCACTCACCACAGGCAATCAAGACGCCTCATTGGAACAAAGATTGGCGCCCCCTTGCTTCTCCTAGGAGGAGTGAGCCGCCTAGGGCTGAGGGGGCCGTCAGGAAGTCAAGGTAACGCTGATTGTGCAGGTGAAACACCGCATTGCCTGCCCTCAGCGTTGGACCAAAGAGCCACCTCTAAGCTTACTGAATTGTAATCGAACCGTCGGCGGTCATGTGGCATCGTGTCCTGGCGCAATGATGTGGCTACCTTGATCCATTACCTGGGTTCAGTGCGTACCAGGACGCGGTATTCGCTTGGTATTTGCCAGTGGTTTTGACCAGCATCGAGAAATAAAAACTAGAACTTCCCCACCAAACCTCGAACCAACAGCTTCTGCTGTGAGGAGCCCTGCATGTCTTTCTTTAAAACTACTACCGTAGCTGCTGCACTTACCGCTGGTTTGCTATTGAGCGCTATGGCCCAAGCACATCCAAAGCTCGTGTCCTCTACCCCTTCGGAAGGTTCGACCTCCGCAGCACCTTCCAAAATTGAACTGCATTTCTCGGAAAACCTCACGACCCAGTTCTCCGGTGCGAAGCTGATCATGACCGACATGCCGGGCATGCCAAACTCTCCAATGGCTGTTAAAGCGGGTGTCTCCGGGAGCGACGATCCGAAAACGATGGTCATCACGCCAACCGCTCCGCTCACCACTGGTACCTACAAGGTTGAATGGCGGGCAGTCTCTTCAGACACTCACCCGGTAACAGGCAACCTCGTTTTTAAAGTGAAATGATCCATGAGCGACTCACTCAATATCGCCGTTCGCTTCGCTCTTTACATGGACCTCATGCTGCTGTTTGGATTGGCCATTTTTGGTTTGTACAGCCTCAGGGGAAAAGAGCGAGTATCCGGCGCCGTCTTGAACTTTGAGTCGCTAGTTTTCGGCACAGTCGTTGTTGGCATACTGCTGTCTCTTACGGCCATGTTGTTACTTGCTAAGGCAATGAGTGGCGTTTCCGAATTTATGGAGCTTCAGCGTCATATCTTCGAAATGGTGCTTATGGGGACCGATGTCGGGCTCATGTGGATGGTCCGCATCGCTGCCCTTGTTTTAGCGGGTCTCGGCTTGACGCTAAACAAACGCTTTCCGGCCCTCAGCTTGTGGGTCGTTACCTTGTGCGGTGCCGTCGCGCTAGCCACCCTCGCTTGGACTGGACATGGCGCTATGGATGAAGGCGATAAGCGTTACATGCATTTCGCCAGCGACATCTTCCACATGTTGGCAGCAGGAGGCTGGCTCGGCGCCCTGGCGGCATTCGCTTTATTGCTGCGTACGAAGATACTGAATGGCGAACAAGAAGTGCGAATTCTCTCTCGAGTGCTTACCGGCTTTGAGTCAGCGGGTGCATTGATCGTAGTGAGCCTAGGTATCACCGGCGTAGTGAACTATCTGTTCATTGTCGGCCCAACACTCGATGGTATGGTGTTTAGCACTTATGGCGCGCTGCTTTGTTTGAAAATTTTACTATTTGCAGCGATGCTCGTATTAGCCACGATGAACCGTTTTCACTTGAGCCCACTTTTAGCGCGATCGATCCAGAGTGGAGAATACACTGGTGCCGTTAAGGCATTGCGGCGCAGTATGGCCCTGGAGTTCTCAATGGCAATAATCATAGTGTGCCTGGTCGCTTGGCTTGGAACCTTGAGCCCAGAGATGGATATGGGCACTGTATAGAGGGAAAAAATTCGCATACAACAGGGAGTGTCATAGCACCATCCTCAGCCCTGCTTCTGCTTGGTTTCTTTATGGGCAGCCATCTCTTTACCCTATCCGGTCGCGGTAGGGATGGCAGTTACCTGCCACCCCCCCGCACAGATCCGTACGTGCGAAACTACCGCATACGGCTCCTGCCTCGGGTGCGTGACGCGAAGCTATCCTCAGGATACGGGTGTGCATTCTTTGGGCTCGGTATGTAGTGATCTGTGAGCAACCCGAAGCGAGACCATTGCAGCCGATTTCAATGACTGCGTCGCCGAGAGCCTGACGCCAATATCGGCATATGGCCTTCCTGAAGCCACTCAACAGCTTCAAGTTTCATGGCACCGCGTGGTAATTGAAGTAACCACACACCACCCCAAGTGAGCCATTGCCCTTGAGCCCGGATGGGGTCATGACTTCGGCGCTTCAACTCATCTCGAATAGCCAGCAGCGTCACACGCATTCGCTTCTTGACCGTCAGGCGCAGTATTTGAAACCCGCCGGCCCATCCGACAATCTCATCCAACATCGCCATATCAGCCTCCCTTACCCAAGAAGCCGATTAAAGAGGTTCGCGACGAGGAATGGCAAGGGGCCACATGAACGGCGGTTAGGCACTGCTATAATCCCAATGGCAGCCTTGCCTCCCCGGTAATTGTGGCCAGCCAGCGCCGCTTCGACAGTTTAAAGCAACAGTTGCTCGTGAGGTGTGCCATGACCTGCGCTTTACCCCGCGCCACGCACCGGGCCTCAGGTTGCACTGGGCAGTCCTGGTATTTACGGACCTGCTGGCTGCCGCTGTATCTACTCCTGCCTTTGGCCGGGGTTCACCTCTCGTTCGGCGCCGAGCCAACTGCTGAAACCAGCACTCGGGCGGGGTTGATCGTCTGGGCTGAGCCCAAACCGGTAGACAATGTGAGTTTCGTCGATGGAGAGGGAAAACCACGAAGCTTGGCTGACTTCCGGGGTAAGGTGGTTCTGCTCAACCTCTGGGCCACCTGGTGCGTCCCTTGCCGTCAGGAGATGCCGACCCTGGATCGCCTCCAGACAAAACTGGGCGGCAACGACTTCCATATGGTAGCGCTATCGCTCGATCAAGGCGGACTGCAGGTGGTACAGGACTTTTACCGGGAGATCGGTATCCAGCATCTCCAAATCTACCTCGACGAGCAGATGCAAGCCCTCCAAAGTCTCGGCGCCTTCGGCTTGCCGGCCACCCTGCTGCTGGACCGCGAAGGGCGGGAAATTGGCCGCAAAACCGGTGCGGCCGAGTGGGACAGCCCGCAGGTCATTGAGTTTGTGCAGGAAGTAATGGCCTCCACAGCGAGGAAATAGTCTGTGATGAACCTTAGCGACATCGGCATCCTCAGCGCGTTTGCAGCGGGCATGATCTCGTTCCTGTCGCCCTGTGTGCTGCCCTTGGTACCAGGTTATATGTCCTTCATCGCCGGCCGCTCGGTGGATGAACTGCAGGTCCTGGAAAGCCATCGGGAGCGGCTTGCCGTGATCGGCATGAGCCTGAGCTTCGTGCTGGGCTTTTCCACCATCTTCATTGCGCTGGGGGCCAGCGCTACTGCCATCAGCCGGCTGCTGATTGCTTATCGGCAGGAGACCAACCTGGTTGGCGGCATCATCGTGATTGCCTTCGGCCTGTTCATCACCGGTCTGATCAACCCGCGTTGGCTGAATATGGACGTGCGCTTCGTCCACCAGTTCAAAGTCCACCGGCGGACCGCTGGCCGCCTATGTGTTGGGTATGGCCTTCGCCTTTGGCTGGACGCCCTGTATCGGCCCCATCCTGGGCAGCATCCTGACGCTGAGCGCTACCACCGGCCGTACGGGCGCCAGTGGCGTTGCATTGCTGTCGACCTACTCGCTCGGCCTGGGTCTCCCATTCCTGCTGACGGCCTGGTTCACCAACCATTTTCTGGCCCAGATGAAGCGTCTTCGCCGTTGGAGCCGGTCCATCCACATAGGCGCTGGTGTCATTCTGATTCTCATGGGGTCGCGATGGTGACCGGCCAATTGACCGGCTTTGCCTGGTGGTTGCTGGAGATATTTCCGGTCCTCGGCAGGATCGGCTAGCTAGCGGTACTCCTCTGGAAAATTTTTCGCGTTCAATCACCCAGTATCGAGCCTGGTAGAGATCGTTGACCGCGATCAACAAACTACTTCGCGATTGGCGCTTAGCTTGAGCATCGGTTTAGGCCTGCCTGGCTCAATACCATGTCCTTCGTTGGAGGCACCACGATGAACGCTAAGCGGTTTACCTCTCTGGCCTTAAGCATATCCCTAGGGGCACACCTGGGCCTTGCCTTGGCAAGCCCGACTGGCAGCGTCTACACCGCCAACGAGCGGGCGGCGTCCATTAGCCAGGTGGACCTCGATACCGGTGTGACCAGCACGGTCGCCTTGCCGATTTCCCCGCACAACGTGCAGGTTTCACCCGACGGCAGCTTGCTTTTGGTTGTTGGGATATCCGGTCATGCCGGACATTCGAGTGGTGAAAAGGCCAGTGGACAGTTGCTGGTATTCAGTACCACCGCTCTGGATAGACCGCAGTTCAGCCTGCCGGCAGGCGATCACCCGGCTCATGTGGTCACCGACGCCACTGGGCAGCGCGCCTTTGTTACCGATTCTGCCGCCAATCGGGTGCGGGTCTTCGACCTCAAACAGCGGGTCGAACTACCTGGCATTCCGACTGGGCGCTACCCCCATGGGCTGCGCTTGAGCCCCGATGGCCAAACACTCTACGTCGCCAATATGCGCAGCGATAGCGTATCGCTTATCGACGTCGCCACACTCAAGGAGACTGCGCAAATTCCAGTGGGTAAAGGTCCTGTCCAAGTGGGCTTTGCCCCCGACGGCCACCTGGCGTTCGTGTCGCTCAGTACCGCGAACCAGCTTGGCATCATCGACACAGCCAGGCGCGAGGTGATCGGCAAGGTTGATGTGGGCCGTACGCCGATCCAGATGATGGCCACCGTTGACGGTCGCCAGGTCTATGTCGCGAACCAAGGCAGTGGCCAGAACCCGGACGATCGAGTCTCCATCGTCGATCCCCAAACGCGCAGCAGCATTGGCACTGTGACCACCGGCCGGGGCGCCCATGGTGTGGCCATCAGCACGGATGGCGCTTATGTGTTTGTCAGCAATATTGAAGCGGGCACCGTATCCGTAATTGATACGAAGAGCCGTAAGGTCGTCGGTACACACAAGGTCGGCGCTGGCCCGAACGGGATCAGCTACAAGCCGCCGAAAGCCGAATAGCCCTTCGATATGCCGTGGGGGATGGCACCAAAACTAAGTCTTGAAGCATGGATCGGGTCGTTTGAACGACGTTCGAGCGACCTGACTACGACTCAACCTATACCGGAAACTTCCAAGACGAACATAACGGGCCTCTCATGCTAGAGCGGCATCTCTTGCCGCACATGCAGCTTCGACCTTGACATGATAGGAAGGTCAACCCCGGCTGGGGTTTATTCCGGCCCCAGAAGCTCCGACATGACCTGAGCTGGTCGTAAGCCTTTCTGCATTTGCAGGCGGCCCATTGAATCGCGATAGACGATCGTGGGCGTTGACTCGCTGCCCAGCCCAGTCATCAGCGCAAGATTGGCGTCGAGTTGCTCCTGAACATTGCTGGGCACCGTTTCCAGAGCCTTGAGTAAGCTCCCGCCACCGGCCACCTCATGCTGTTTCAGCGCGGCTTCTGGTTGCTTGTCTGTCAACAGCGCCGCGGACTTGCCGGCACTGTCGGGACTGAGCAGGCCCACCATGATGTGGCGCAACTGAACCTTACCGGACTCAACCCACGGGCGCGCCTGGTGCCAGAACTTATTGCAGTAGGGACAGTTCGGATCATCGAACATGTAGACGATGCGTGGGGCATCCTTGCGCCCATCGGCAATCCAGATGCTCTTTTCCAAGCGTGCCCACACCTCCTTGGCCATCGGTTCGTAGATCAGACGCTCCAGCGTTGCACCCGTCAGATCCTCACCCTGGGCATCGAACAGGGTGCCAATCAGGACGTGCTGGCCATCGGCTGTGAGGTACAGAGCCAGCCCTTGCCCGTTATAGCGCGCGGCATAGCCTCGCAGACCACCGGGTGCCGTGAACTCGCCCACGATGGTGGCTCCGCGAGCCTCAAACGCTTTGATGGGCGCTGGCAACTCCTCCGCCTGCGTAACCGAGACGAGCAGTGAGCTGACAAGGGCGAGCAACAGGGGGAGGTACTTGTGGCGCAACATGGCTGAGGGCTCTCTCGCGCAGAATCGCCAGGGCCCCCGCGAGTATCACGGGGATATCTCACCAATCAGGTACGACCTGGCGATTGGTCACACCCGGTATCTTCGCGCCGCTTGCAGAGACTTGGTAGCGGACCGGTTTAGTCAATGTTAGTACGCCGCAGGCGCATGGACGACTCTCCCTGCACAAGCCCAGAGGCGCAAACACGACTGACGGAAATCAACTTAAAGCCGTCGGTCTCATCTGTCGGCAAACCATGGTCAATGCATCCGAACCCTCGTCGATCAGAATTTGGGATTCGACGTCGCCGTACATCTAGCTACTCATAGGAGTAGCCAAGCGTATTGATGCTCAGTAGTGAGGAGATTTTCACGCCAAATGGGATACCGACATCCATATTGACAGGCTTTAGAACCTGGCTAGGCGTTGGTGGTTTTTTCCCATTCGGACTCGCTTGCCAATTAGCCCAAGTCATGTCGATAAATGCATGATGCAACCAAAACAAAGGGTCGGTGGGTGAACTGGAGCCTGCCATATCCCCTCCAACAGCATTATGCGTCCCCCCATGCACTGCGCCCTCAAGCAGCGTTTGAAATCCAGTGAAAGTACCTTGATAAGTTTTAACAGCGGCCAAATCGGCGGCAGCACCGAGCTTCGAAGCGTCCCAGTGGCGAGGTGTCACTGACCAGCGCGCGAGAAGGCTGGGATCAGCCAATGCAGTCGGTATGCTGCGGTCGGTAATGGAGTCCCAATAGGGTATTGAAACAGCTGGGTCGATGGTCTGAATGCGCGCCTCAAAGAGTTTCAAGAATCGCCTGTGCCAGCTAAGGAAGTTCTTTCCTGGCATCCATACCCCACTCATTCGCATAGTGTGGACACTCCAATCCATGTGGGCCATGTTCATGGCATCGACGTGAAGTGATACGAATCGGCGATATGCAGGAGCCGATGCCCCTGCGCCATGCATGGCATCGATGGCGGAAATCAGCGTGTCCCATTCCGTCGCGGTCAGGTTCTTCTGATTCTTTCGGATACCCATGACATTCTCCTTGAAGTGGAAACACCGTGGACAGAATGGTCAATCTGCTTGATCAGTCCAGTAGCAGAGTGAGCGTAGCTAGTCATCTGCCACTCCTTCACTGAATCGACGAGCTGTAACAGACGGACGCCTGTGATTTCTCAGGCGAAATCGACAAGCAGCTATTGGCCGGATTCTGCCTCATGCGAAGGGCAGCTTTGGGTTGCAGACATTCGATGGTTAAGGCAGTCGCTACATCTTACTGTTCGTCCAGTTCGAATTCGACCGGGCACGCCACCTGGGCGCTTTCAGGCCTAGGCACCGATCAATCGCCTATCCTGTAGGTATGCGTTCTGGTTTCATTATCAGACCTAGCTGGGGGCATGGCTGGCCGCGGGGGGCGTCTCGCTAAAATTAGCGATCAAGGCTCCAGCGGCCACTGAGCCTTTCTTCAATACTGATTAGAGTGATTTCGAGGCCCAAAAATGGCCAGACAGCAAGCGGGAACGCGAAAGGAACCTGACACCTCGATCAACTCCAAGGTTGAGGCGATGCAGGCGACGAAGCTGGTTTTGATGCCGACACGCAAGCTTGAACCCCGAGCGCGGCAAATTTTCGAGATGATCGTGAGCATGCGGCCGGCGACCATGTGGGGGCCCTATGACCTGCAATTGGCGACGGACTTGGCCGAGATCAATGCCCGGATCGAGTGGACTCAAGAGGTGTTAACGGTCGAAGGTGATGTGCTGACCACTCGACTCGGTACGCCAATCATCAATCCTCGGGCGACCCACTGCGGCAACCTCAAGCGCCAGGCTGTTACGTTGGTGCGGGCGTTGGGGCTTTCGGCAGGTGAACGGCACTTGGGGGATGAACCGAACCGCAAACATGCGGGCAAGCAAATGGAGTTGCAACAGGCCTCACGCGATGCCGAAGGCGATCCATTACTGGCTTGAGCATGAACATAAGGCAAATGCGTTTACCCCTCTGTTTACCCCTAAGCCAGAAATGAAAAATCCAAACCTGAAAAGATTGGGCTAAATCATTGAATAATATGGTCGGGACGGAGTGATTCGAACACTCGACCCCTAGCACACCATGCTAGCAATAACTGCCCGACATCAGCGGGGATGAGTAAGAAGCGGTGCCTCATTGATCGCCATCCCACTGACTTGTACTTCCTGTATGCCACACACATATCGTGACCAGTGATCCATTAACATTTGCCGCTTGCCGAAAAGATCTCCACGGCGATACGCCGCCTCCACTGCACTCTCTACCGCGTGCGCCAGTGCCTGCTCACAAACCTCTCGCGGAAAGTGGGTGACCTCACTCGCCCAATCCCTAAAAGTCGAGCGGAATCCGTGGGTCGTGAGGTCGTTGCGCTTCATTCGACGCAAGACCATCAACATCGCCATATTGCTCAGCGGTCTCCCTCTTCGAGCACCAGGAAACAGATGATGGTTCCCCTTTACACGTGGGAGAGCGATCAGTAGATCACACGCCGCTTGTGACAAAGGAACCCGGTGCTCTTTCCCTGCTTTCATTCGCGACGCTGGAATGGTCCAAATCCCTGCCACGAGATCAACCTCCGCCCAGGTAGCCTCAAGCACTTCGCTGGTTCGGCAGGCTGTCAGAATGGTGAAGCGCAGGGCTTTGGAGCTCAGATCTTCTGCTTTCTCAAGAGTTTCCATAAATGCTGGAAGCTCGACCCATGGCATGGCTGAATGGTGTTTTACAGCGCGAACTTTTAAGCGAGGCGGCAAAAGCTTGTCCAAGTGGCCCCGCCATCGAGCGGGATTTTCACCCTCGCGCAGCCCTTTGGCCTTTGCTGCATCAAGGACCACTTCGATTCGGTTTCGCAACCGGCTGGCGGTTTCAGGTTTGACTGTCCAAATCGGCTTGAGGATTGTCAGCACATGCTCAACGCTTACCTCTTGGGTAGGAAGATCACCTATGAGCTTGAACGCATAAGTAGCCAACGTATTTTCCCACTGCTGAGCATGCTTGGCATTTTTCCAGCCCGCCCTGTGGACAGCAATATAGTCGAGAGCAACGTCTTTGAACGGGGTAGCCTTGGCTATCGCGATGGCCTGAACTAAACGCTCGGCCTCTTGTTCCAACCGTTGTCGCTCCACCCCTTCATCCCGACTGGTGAGAGGATCAACGCCTGATCTGCTCAGCTTTCTGGCCTCTGCTGCTTTCTCACGAGCTTTCGCGAGACTGACTTCAGGGGTCCCGCCCAGGCCCATGTCTCGGCTTTTGCCGGCAATCTTGTAGCGAAAGATCCAACTGGCACCTCCGGAGCGGCCGACTTTCAAATAGAGGCCGTCGCCATCATTGGTCATTCCAGGCAACCCGGCCCTGATGATTTTCTCCACGGTTTTTGTCGTCAGTGATGCCATCAGTCACCTCCTATTGAAAGGATGACGACTCAATGTAGATGAGTCTCAGCCCATACTCCAGCCCATACCTTGGCCCCTGGCTTTCCGTGGTTGCGCCCGGAACATACAAGACACAAAACTTCATAACTGACTGTTTTTGCGGTTGTTTTTCGCACAAAATAAAACATCAGTGGACGTCAATGAACATCAAAACAGAAGACATCGCCTCCGCCATCTTTATACGACAAAGCCCTGATTTTTCAGGGCTTTGTCGTTTCTGGGGTTTGGGAATCGGTGCTGCTTTTCAGAGCCGTTACAAAACCATTTGGTAACCCCTCGACCAAGCTGAAAGCGCCGCTATAGGGAAAAGGTCGCCAGCTGACCTTCTTGACCGGCAGTAAACGGCTGTGGATTCAGCCGGTCGCGACAGGCAGTAATCATCCAATCCGCTCTTCCCGGAGAGATCTCGCGGCCCTCGGCCCGAAACCTTCTCGGCCGCTTAAACCTTCCAGGCAATCCCCATCCGTTGCTGCTTTAGCAGAATCCTCAAAAAAACAAAACGACTCCACCTGGCCAATTCGTGACCGATTGGTATTCGCTGTGAACGCTAAGTTGGCACGTGTCGATATCAGGCAAGGAGGCGGCGTGGACAGGTAACTGAATTATCGAACAAGCCGGGTAAGGTGGCGCCTCTTTTCATGGAAATAACCACATCGCGACGATGGGTTTGATAAGTACGGCAGCGTTTGAAGGGTGCCACTTTCAGGAAGCGGCAGCAGGAAACGATGATGATCCGTTGCCCCCATCAATTCGCTTAAATGTCGATCAGCAGAGAAAAAAAACCCGATGATTAGCCCGAGCTCCAAGGATTCGAATGGCCAATTGGCACAGGGCTTCAAGCCTCGTCACGTAACAATGCTGTCAATCGCCGGGATTATCGGCGCCGGTTTATTCGTTGGCTCAGGACATGCCATTGCAGCTGCTGGCCCGGCCGTCCTGCTGGCCTACCTATTCTCAGGCCTGCTTGTCGTTCTGGTCATGCGCATGCTCGGTGAAATGGCGGTGGCCAACCCGGACACAGGCTCGTTCTCCACCTATGCCGACCAGGCAATAGGTCGTTGGGCAGGCTTCACCATCGGTTGGCTGTACTGGTGGTTCTGGGTACTGGTGATCCCTATCGAAGCACTGGCCGCCGGCCATGTGTTGAACCAGTGGTTTCCCCAGATCGATGCCTGGCTGTTCGCCCTGGTGTCGATCATTGCGTTGGTGATCACCAATCTGTTCAGTGTCTCCAAGTACGGCGAATTCGAATTCTGGTTCGCCATGGCCAAGGTGGTGGCGATCATCGGTTTCATCGGCGTGGGTTTTGCCGTGTTGATGGGCTGGGTGCCCGATCGGGAAGTCAGCGGCTTGAGCGGACTGATGGCCGAGCATGGCGGATTTGCCCCCAACGGCCTGTCGGCGGTAGTCGGCGCTTTCATCACCATCATGTTCAGTTTCATTGGTACTGAAGCGGTCACCATCGCCGCCGCCGAATCCGACAATCCCTCGCAGAACATCGCCAAGGCCACGCGTTCGGTGATTTGGCGCATCGGCGTGTTCTACCTGTTGTCGATTTTCGTGGTCATCTCCGTGGTGCCCTGGAACGATCCGCTGCTCGCCCAGGTAGGCTCCTACCAGCGGGCACTGGAGATCATGAACATTCCCCACGCCAAGTTCATGGTGGACGTGGTGGTGCTGATCGCCGTGGCCAGTTGCATGAACTCCTCGATCTACATTGCTTCGCGCATGCTGTACTCGCTGGGTCGTCGTGGCGATGCGCCGAAGGCGCTGAAGGCGACCTCCTCCGAGGGCGTGCCGCGTGCAGCAGTCATCACCAGCACCGTGCTGGGCGCGGCGATCACCGTGTGGAGCTACTTCATGCCCGCCGGGCTGTTTAACTTCCTGCTGGCCAGCTCCGGCGCGATTGCCTTGCTGGTGTACCTGGCCATTGCGGTGTCGCAACTGCGCATGCGCCGGATGTTGCGTCGGCAGAACGTTGAGCTGACCTTTCGCATGTGGCTGTTTCCATGGCTGACGTGGCTGGTGATTGCGTTCATTTGCGCAGCGCTGGCAGTCATGATGATCACCCCGGAGCACCGTACCGAAGTCAGCACAACCATTGGCCTGGCGCTGGCGATTTCCTTTATCGGCCTTGTTACGTCCCGTCACCCTGCGCAGGCTGCCAGGGTGACGTCAGTGGGATAAACCAAGGAGGCATTTGCACCAAACCTACTCCCTACGCCAAGGCTGGGGAGTATTACCAGCTCCTGCGTCTCAGGCCGTAATTGCTCTCTGTGAGGACATGACCACGATGTCATCGAACTCCACCGTATCCGACGGTACGACTCAATCCGTTGGTTTTCTGCTGTTGGATAAATTCACACTTATTTCCCTGGCGTCCGCAGTAGAGCCACTGCGCATGGCCAATCAGTTGTCGGGACGAGAGCTATATCGCTGGCATACGTTCAGCCCCGATGGAGAGCCTGTCTGGGCCAGTGACGGCGTGCCGATCACTCCGGATGCTTCGTGGAACAATCCATTAGTGGCGGACACTGTAATCGTGTGCGGTGGTGTTGGAATCCAGAACGTGATTACCCGCGAGCACATTACCTGGCTGCAAGCCTTGGCGCGTCAATCCAGACGGTTGGGAGGTGTGTGCACCGGCAGCTGGGCGCTCGCCAAAGCCGGGCTGCTCGACGGCTACGAGTGCAGCGTGCATTGGGAATTCTTGGCTGCCATGCAGGAAGCTTTCCCGCGAGTCAGTATCAGCGCGAGTCTCTTCACCCTCGACCGAAACCGTTTCACCAGTTCGGGCGGCACCGCGCCGCTGGACATGATGCTGCACCTGATTGGTCGCGATCATGGTCGTGAACTATCCGCAGCCATCTCTGAGATGTTTGTTTACGAGCGCATACGCAACGAACAGGACCATCAGCGGGTTCCGCTCAGGCATGTGCTGGGAACTCATCAGCCTAAGCTGCAGGAGATCGTCGCGTTGATGGAAGCCAATCTCGAGGAACCGATCGACCTGGATAACCTTGCAGAATACGTTGATCTGTCACGTCGACAGCTGGAACGGCTATTTCAGAAATACCTTCACTGTACGCCGTCACGCTACTACTTAAGGTTACGTCTTATTCGAGCGCGACAACTGCTTAAGCAAACATCATTGTCGATCATTGAGCTGGCGTACGTATGCGGTTTCGTGTCCACACCACACTTTTCCAAGTGCTATCGCGAGTACTTTGGTGTTCCACCTAGCGACGAGCGTTCCGGCTCTGAAATGAGTCGCAAACCGGCAACGCTCGCGACTACGCAGCAGTCATCAACTAAACAACTGACAGCGCTCGACCAGGCACGAAACGAATCGACTTTTGCCAGTGTTCGAATGATTGATCGTTTCGACTTGGCGCAATCGTGCTGACAGGACGTCCCTGCCGCCCCATTCATCCGTAGTGCATGGGTTTACTCAATAAGATCACGCAGGAGATTTGACGTGCACATTGGTGTTCCTCTCGAAACCC
>NZ_JBXAHJ010000027.1:0-40216 GCF_058794995.1 Pseudomonas sp. GW823-FHT06E10
CAATTCAACGGCGGGCTGGCGCCAGCTCGCGCCGAAGAAAAACTTAACGTCGTGTCCGGGATTAGTTGACCACTACATCCGTATGAGCATCACTGTCTGTCTCGTATGTCGCGAGAGCGCCGAGAAAGCTTTTCCGGTGACCAATTTTGATGAGTTTAAATGTCCGAACTGTGGCTACTACTCAGTCAATCGACAGTTGATTGAGGAGATGACGGTAGCAAGACAGATCTTTGACACCAAGCGCACCCAACAATTCTTGTTGATCCATTCTCAGTCGGGCCAGGTGCCTGCGATTACGCGTATCGAGGCTACAAAGCATCGATTGATTGTGAAAAGCACGCAAAAAGGGTGGGGGTGGGTCAGGCGTCGCTGAACGCTTTGAAATTCAGCTCGCCGTCGATTTCCAGCGTGTCCATGACGCCTAATCCTTCCTGCTCCGCGACGATGCGCACTTTGAGCCCGCGGAACTCGCCAATCTTGTAGTCGAAGCCCTGGCAATCGTGCTCAACCATCTGCTGGTGCGCATCGGTCAGCGCTTGCGCCAAGCCGTCTTTGATCTCAACGATCTTTTTCATGGTGATGCTCCAGTCAGGCGCCGCCCTCCGTGATCGGATGCGATAGTGGGAAATGGTTTTTTGATCTACGCTATTAGTTCGATGGCAATTGAGTATTTCGTCGTGAACAACAAAACTGAAGAGAAACCGGAAGTTTGGCGAAAGAAAATTATTGGTGAAGCTATAGGGCTCACTTTCAAGGAAATGGAGAACTATGTCACTTGCATCCATAGGAAGGGTGATAGTGACGAATTTATCATTTTCTTTGGGCTAGAGACGCCAGTGCTGGTGCTCTCCAAAATCCGTGGTTTGCAAGACGGGTTGTTCACCCACACGCAGTCAATCGATTTTGATGGGCTGCCAGCAAGCTGCATTTAATTTGTCTGGGGGCCGGTCTTTGCAAACTCATTCAGCTGTCGCGACCACTTTTCCGTAACTGCGATTTCAGGTCGCGACATGCTTGCGAAGCGGGCTGACTCATCGGCAGGCAATGCGGCGCGGTTGATCAGGCGCGTCGGCACCGTCTCCTGCCATTCCTCGACGTCGTGGCGTACGCCGCCACATCTCCCAATCAGGCGCCGCCATCTGTGACCGGATGCACAGCAAAGTGATGGTGATTTTGATTTTGGTGAGCTATTACTGATATTTGGCAAGGACCGGCTTTTAGAGGGGGGCGTATGCTGGCACTGCTGGAAGACGTGATTGGGATAAACCGAGGTGGTCTTATCAGTCATCCGTATAAATTCAAGATGGGGTCAAAAAAAGGGCAATACATCTACACTTTTAACCCCGAGGACAGAGTTTTTCATGGGGGGCAGCGAAGCAGATCTTCGAGTGCTGATTAAAAATGGGCAGTTCAATGGGGCTGGTGGAATTTTTATGGTACCTGCAGGAAGTAATAATACCGATCGCCGCAGCGTATTGAGCGTACTCCGCTATAAAGGTGAGCTACTTCCTATCCGTTCAATACCGGGTTGACCTGATCTGCCAGGGGGTCGATTCCGCGATTTACGACGGATTAGAGCGCCCCAAGGCCGGAAGCCCGCAACTCGACACCGACCAATTGTGTTCAAGGTTTCAACTGACTATTGGGCAGCGCGTTAGGCCATTGTCGGACAGGCCATTGGGAAATCCATCCGTCCGTCTAAAAGCAAGACTTTATTCAGGGTATGGGCTGAAGTGTGGGCTGTCAGATTTCTCCAAACGGCAGAAACGACAAAGCCCTGAAAAACCAGGGCTTTGTCGTATAAAGATGGCGGAGGCGATGGGATTCGAACTCATGGACCTGTTACAGTCGACGGTTTTCAAGACCGTTGCCTTAAACCACTCGGCCACACCTCCGTTTGCGTTGCGGGCGCCATAATACCTGAATGAAACACACTGTCAAACTCTCTGCATAGCTTGTTACAGAGCGTCTGTTATGATCTTTGCGACTGAACGTTTCAAACCAACAGGAGTGTCGCCATGCGCGAACAGGATTACGCAGTTAATAACAGCGTGCAGGCTGAGCAGCTAGAGGTTAGCCGCGTCCTGCGCAACACATACGGCTTGCTCGCCCTGACCCTGGCTTTCAGCGGTGTGACAGCCTACGTTGCCCAGCAGATGCATGTTGGCTACCCGAACATTTTCGTGGTGCTGATCGGCTTCTATGGTCTTTTCTTCCTCACCAACAAACTCCGTGATTCGGCCTGGGGCCTGGTGTCGGCATTTGCCCTGACCGGTTTCATGGGTTTCCTGCTTGGCCCGATCCTCAACCGTTACCTGGGTATGCAGGGCGGCGCTGAAGTGGTCAGCTCGGCTTTCGCGATGACGGCGCTGGTGTTCGGCGGTCTGTCGGCGTATGTGCTGATTACCCGCAAGGACATGAGCTTCCTCGGCGGTTTCATCACGGCAGGCTTCTTTGTGCTGCTGGGTGCGACGCTGGCGAGCCTGTTCTTCCAGATCAGCGGCCTGCAACTGGCGATCAGCGCAGGTTTCGTGCTGTTCTCCTCGGTCTGCATTCTGTTCCAGACCAGCGCCATCATTCATGGCGGCGAGCGTAACTACATCATGGCCACCATCAGCCTGTATGTATCGATCTACAACCTGTTCGTCAGCTTGTTGCAGCTGTTCGGCATCATGAGCCGCGATGACTGATCCTCGGCCTTGAACTAAAAAACCCGCTCAGGCGGGTTTTTTATTACCACAAATCCAGGCCTACTCTGTAATGACGATGCTGCCGTCGGCTTGTTGGCGGTAGATGGTGTAGGGCAACAGCAGTGTGTCCATCGCCCCGGACACGACCACGTCGAGCAGCACGATAGCGGGGGCGGGACCATGTACCTGCGCATCCCGGCCGTCTTCGAGGGGCGCGTTCAGGTAGCAGAAGTCGTAGGTCACGCCGCTGTAGATTCGCGGTACCGCGCCGCAGTAACTCTTTTGTTCCTTGAGACTTTTCGAGGCCACTTCGTCACTGCGCACAACCGTCTGAATCGTGCCGCAACCCGCCAACATCGTAGCCACCAGTAGTATTGCCTGAGTTTTCATGCCGTCAATCCTTCGCCGGAAACCATCAATCTACTTCAGTCTGAAACAAATATCACTCACGCCATGGGCGGCAACCGGCGCTTGACCGGGGTTTTCTTGACGATCGCCGTATTGGTTTCAGCGTGGGTGTTGAGTCGGTCGAGCAGGGTGTCCAGTTGTTCCATCGAGCGCACATGCAGGCGCGCGATGAAACAGTCGTCGCCGGTGACCTTGTCGCACTCGGTGAATTCGGGAATGGCCATGATTTGCCGCTCCACTTCCTGCAATTGCCCCGGCAACGGGCGAATACGCACGATGGCCTGGAGTTGATAGCCGAAGCTTTTCGGGTCGATTTCAACGGTGTAGCCCTTGAGTACGCCTCGCTCTTCCAGGCGGCGCAGACGCTCGGCAACACTGGGGGAAGACAGGCCGCTGATTTGCGCCAGGGCCTTGAGCGAGCGTCGCGAGTCCTCCATCAGCGCGGTGATCAGCAGCTGGTCGATGTCATCGGTCATGGCGAAACCCTCTGTTAGGCATTTTTTCAAAAAGGCCTTGATAAAAAAGGCAGATCCCGAGTTTAGCCTGCTTTTTGCTCTGGAGTAGCCCCTGGGTGCATTGGCATACTTTGGCCACAAACACAGGAGTCTGATGATGGACAAAACCCTACACCGCGGTTCGTTCGAAATGACGGCCGCCATGCTGATCTCCGGCACCATCGGCTGGTTCGTGCTGGTGTCCGGGCAACCGGTGCTGGATGTGGTGTTCTGGCGCTGCCTGTTCGGAGCTGGCACCTTGTTGCTCATTTGCGCGGCTTTCGGCTTTCTGCGCCCCGGCATTCTGACCCGCACCACGTTCCTGCTCGCAGTGCTCAGCGGTGTGGCGATCGTCGGCAACTGGGTGCTGTTGTTCGCGTCCTATTCCCGGGCGTCAATTGCCATCGGCACTGCCGTCTATAACGTCCAGCCGTTCATGCTGGTCGGGCTGGCGGCGTTGTTCCTCAACGAAAAGATTACCGCGCAGAAACTGACCTGGCTGGGCGTTTCGTTTCTCGGGATGCTGGCGATTGTCAGTGCCCATGGCAGCCAGGGCGAAAGCGGCAGCGATTACCTGATGGGCATTGCCTTGGCGTTGGGCGCGGCGTTTCTCTACGCAATTGCCGCGTTGATCATCAAGCGCCTGACTGGAACCCCACCGCATTTGATCGCGCTGATCCAGGTCAGCACAGGTGTGCTGTTGCTCGCGCCCTTCGCGAATCTTTCGGTGCTGCCGCAGGCGCCAAGCGCGTGGGCCAGCCTGGTGACGCTGGGTATGGTCCACACCGGCGTGATGTATGTGTTGTTGTACGGCGCGATTCAAAAACTGCCGACGGCGTTGACGGGCGCGCTGTCCTTCATCTACCCGATCGCGGCGATTTTCGTCGACTGGTTTGCCTTCGGTCATCGCCTGGAGCCACTGCAATGGATTGGAGTCGCGGCGATTCTGTTGGCCGCTGCCGGCATGCAACAAGGCTGGTCGCTGAAGTTTCGGCGCACGGTGACGCCTTGAGTGCCAACCAGGAGCGTCAGATGTTCCAGCGCGGTGCGCTCTTGGCCAAGCGCTGGCGCATCTCCCCGACGTTGGCGGCCAGTTGCCGGGTCAGCAAACGATACCCGTCCAGCGCGTTGTAGACCGGCGCATCAAGGCTGACAAGCGGCACATCCACGGGGCGATTGAGCCGCTGGGCGGCGCCTGATTTCAACGCCCGGGCCATGCCGATCAATTGCACGCGAATCTGTCGATGCTCGGCTTTCAATGCCGTTTGCATCAGCGACATCGCCTCGAGGTCATTGGCATCCGGTCGGGTATTGCCGAGGATTTCCAGGGTGCTGACGCACATGCGCAGGTTGCGTTGAAGGGCATCGAGTTCGGTCATGGAAATCTTCACTTCCTTGGACACCGAGGGCATCAGTGAGCGAAGTTGCACCATCGCCGCGTTCAGGCGAGTCATGAGCTTGAGGTGTTCGTCGGCGGTGATGGCCTGGCCGTCAACGATGCGCCCGTAGACTTTCGCGCAATCACGCAGCGCATCGGCCAGGTTGTAGCGCCAGGAATAAACCGCGTACAGCGGCAGGGCAAAGGAAAACGCCAGGGCCAGGGCAATGCCGATCAGGATATCCACCCCGCGCCACAAGCCATCGGTGACCGGGTTGTCGCCGTGCCCCGCGACGATGAACACGGTAATCGCCGACAGCAGCGCCGTGTAACCACCCTTGCCGATGGCGTGATACGAGAAAAACCCGCAGACCACCGACATCGCGAAATAGGTCAGCCAGGGCATCCCCAGCCAGGCCTGTTGTGCCACCAACACCAGGCCGACACCGGCGCCGATCAAGGTACCAATGGCGCGCTCGGCGGCTTTCTTGCCGATGTTGCCGTGGTGCTGCAAGCCGCCTATCACCACCAGCATGGTCACCGACGCCCACTCACCGTGGGGCAGATGGATGCCGGTGGTCAGCAGGATCGTCGCCAGCAACCCGAGCGACACCCGCACCGCATGGATCACCCGGGCATGGCGGTAGCGCCGGTACGGGTCCAGCAACGGACGCAGCAATCGGCGCAACAGCGGTGGCAATCGTTGGGCTCTGGATGTACTCAGGCTGGCTCTCCTCAGAAGATGTAGTCGGTGGTCAGGAAGCTCGAACTGCGGCCGCTGATGATCTCGCTGATCAGGTCTTTGTTGGTCTCTTGGAACTTGGTGGCCACCAGGGTGCGGATCGAAAACACCCGCAGTGCGTCATGGACCGACAAGGTGCCTTCGGCCGAGTTCTTGCGACCATTGAAGGGATAGGTGTCCGGGCCGCGCTGGCACTGGGCATTGAGGTTGATGCGCCCGACCTGATTGGCGAAGGTGTCCACCAGCCGGCCAACCGCCACCGGGTTGGTGCCGAAGATACTCAATTGCTGGCCAAAGTCCGACTCCAGCACGTAGTCGATCACGGTATCCAGATGACGGTAGGGCACGATGGGGATGACGGGACCGAACTGTTCTTCCTGATAAACCCGCATCTGCGGCGTGACCGGGTACAGCACCGCCGGGTAGAAGAATGACGCACGAGCCTCGCCACCGTTGGGGTTGACTACCTTGGCGCCTTTGCTTTCGGCATCCGCCACCAGTGCATGCAGATAGTCGACCTTGCCCGATTCCGGCAGCGGTGTCAGGGCTACGCCACTTTCCCAGGGCATGCCGGGTTTGAGGTTGGCGAGCCTGGCATTGAATTTGTCGATGAAGGACTCGACCACGTCTTCATGGACAAACAGGATCTTCAGGGCGGTGCAGCGCTGGCCATTGAATGACAGCGAACCGGTCACCGCTTCACTGACCGCGTTGTCCAGATCCACTTCCGGCAGGACGATGCCCGGGTTTTTCGCATCCAGGCCCAGCGCCGCGCGCAAGCGGTGGGGTCTCGGATGGAGTTTTTTCAGGTCACTGGCGGCCTTGTTGGTGCCAATGAAGGCAAAGATGTCGATCTTGCCGCTGGCCATCAGCGCACTGACCGTCTCGCGGCCGCTGCCATAGATGACGTTGATCACCCCGGTCGGAAAGCTGTCGCGGAAGGCTTCCAGCAGCGGGCGAATCAGCAGCACGCCGAGCTTGGCCGGCTTGAACACCACGGTGTTGCCCATGATCAGCGCCGGGATCAGCGTGGTGAAGGTTTCGTTCAACGGATAGTTGTAAGGCCCCATGCACAGGGCCACGCCCATCGGCACGCGACGGATCTGGCCGAGGGTGTCCTGTTCCAGTTCGAAACGGCTGGAGCGGCGATCGAGTTCCTTCAGGGCGTTGACGGTGTCGACGATGTAGTCGCAGGTGCGGTCGAACTCCTTTTCCGAGTCCTTGAGGTTCTTGCCGATTTCCCACATCAGCAACTTGACCACGGCGTCGCGCTGCTCGCGCATGCGCCCGAGGAAGGTTTCGACGTGCTGGATGCGTTCGGCCACGCGCATGGTCGGCCACAGGCCCTGGCCACGGTCGTAGGCACGGACCGCTGCGTCCAGAGCGGTCAAGGCGGTGTCGGCATCCAGCAGCGGTGTGCTGCCGAGGATCACCTGTTCATCGCCATTCGGGCCTGCCAGGTATACCGGGCTGCGGACCAGGGCCAGCGGCCCGTTCCAGGTTCTGAGTTGGCCATCGACCAGGTACTCGCGCTGCTCGGTCTGGCCGTCAAGGCGGTACTTTTCCGGGATCTCGGCGGGGCTAGGGAACAGGTTCTGGAGAATATTGGCTGTGGTCATGTCGCTACCCCTCTGGATTGGCTGATGCACTGGTGAATCGTTTTAGCAGACCTCAGCAACGCTTGTCATGACTCATCTCAGGGTTTTGCCGAACAGCATGATGTCCGGGGACTTATCGGTGCCTTGCGTCATGGCCTCAGAAGCGCCCCTTGTTGGCCCCCAATGCCCTCAACCTGCCCGCGCGGGGTGCCTTAATGTTGACTCTCCTTGATCACAACAAAAAAGTGCACCCGGCTGGCCGGGCAGCCATTGAGAGGACAGCCATGCGGGCAAGCCGATTAACTGAAAAGCCTAGCCTTTGTTTGGCCTTGGTGGGCTGTGTCTTTGCGGCGTTGCTTGCAGGGTGCGGCAAAGAGTCGAACAACCCGCCGACCCGCAGCGAAGCAGGTGCCGCGAGGCCCGCCGACGCGGAACTCGCGCAGGTCTACGACAACAGCTGCAAGCTTTGCCATGCCAATCCGGCGGCCGGGGCGCCGCTGACCGGCGATATCAAGGCCTGGCAACCACGGGTATTACAGGGCGCCGACACGCTGCTCGATCACGCGATCAACGGTTACAACGGCATGCCGCCGATGGGGATGTGCATGCAGTGTTCGCAAGAACAGTTCCTGGCGCTGATTGCCTTTATGTCCGGCCAGCAAATCCAATAACAAGAACGGCAGGGTGCGATTCATGACGATGGACCTGACACGGCGTCAGTTGTTGCAACGGGCGAGCGTCATTGGCGCCTTTACCGCGCTCGGCTCAACGCCGGCAGTGGCCGAGCTGCTGCGCGCGCCACGCCTGATTCCCTGGCGCAATTGGTCGGGAGGCCAGAGTTGCCTGCCGGCGGCGCGGTTGGCGCCCAAGAACCTGGATGAGTTGACGCAAGTGGTGCGCCAGGCCCCCGGCAAGATTCGTCCGGTGGGCTCGGCGCATTCCTTCAGTGCGCTGGTGCCCACCGACGGCACCTTGCTGTCGCTGAGCTATTTCACGGGTTTGCTCGATCACGATCGGCAAACGCTGCAGGCCGAGTTCGCCGCCGGCACGCCGATGTCACGCATGGGCACGCCGCTCAAGGACATCGGCCAGGCCCTGCAAAACATGGCTGATATCGATTACCAGACCCTTGCCGGCGCGATCTCGACCTCGACCCACGGCACCGGCAAAGACTTTCAATCGTATTCGGCGCATGTCTGCGGCTTGCAGTTGGTGGCCGCCAACGGCGACGTGCTCGACTGCGATGCCAGCCGCCATCCTGAAGTGTTCAGTGCCGCGAGGGTGTCCCTGGGCGCGCTGGGCGTGGCCACCAGGGTACGCCTGCAAAACCGCCCGGCGTATCGATTGCGGGAGCGCCAATGGATCGCTAAAACCGAAGAGTTACTGGAAGACCTCGACAAGAACACCCGGGAAAACCAGCACTGGGAAATGCTCGTGGTGACGCATTCCGACTACGCCTTGTCGATCGCCCTGAACGAAACCGGCGACCCGGCTACACCACCGGTCCCGGCGGATGAGGAGGGCGGCAACGAGTTTGTCACGCTGATCGAGAAGATCGACAAATACGCCAGCGACTTCCCGGACCTGCGTCGCACGATGCTCAATAACTTGCGCCACCTTGCCAGTTTCGATGACCGGGTGGGTGACTCGTTCGACATCTATGCCAACGTGCGCACGGTACGTTTCAATGAAATGGAATACTCCGTGCCGGCCGAATACGGCCCAGCCTGTTTGCGCGAGATCCTCAAACTGATCCAGGACAAGGACCTGCGCACCTGGTTTCCGATCGAGTACCGTTACGTCAAGGCCGACGACATTCCCCTGAGCATGTTCGAAGGTCGCGACAGCTGTTCG
Source organism: Pseudomonas sp. GW823-FHT06E10 (assembly GCF_058794995.1). NCBI lineage: Bacteria > Pseudomonadati > Pseudomonadota > Gammaproteobacteria > Pseudomonadales > Pseudomonadaceae > Pseudomonas > Pseudomonas sp. GW823-FHT06E10. The sequence continues at coordinate 9,165 of NZ_JBXAHJ010000027.1, forward strand.
ATCTCGGTCCACCAGCATTACCAGATGGATCATCACAACTTCTTCGCCGCCATCGAGCCGATTTTCTGGAAGTACAACGGCCGGCCGCACTGGGGCAAGTTGCACACGCTGAATGCGAAAAACCTGCAGTCGCTGTACCCGCGCTGGCAGGAATTCATCCAGGTGCGGCAGGCGCTCGACCCCAGCGGCAAATTTCTCAACGCGCACTTGTCATCCATTCTGGGGGTGAGCTGATGGCCGTCAATCGCCGCAATTTCTTGCTCGGCACCGCCGGTGTCGGCGCCTTGTTGGTGGGTGTCGGGGCGTGGCTGCGGCCGGGTGACCGAGGCGCGCCGTACAGCGATTACTTCCTTGCGCTGAACCGCGAACTCAAGGACCACGGCCCGATGCGACCGGTGATGCTGATCGACCTTGATCGGCTGGATCACAACATCGATGTGGTGATGCAATCGGTCAAGCGCGCCGGCAAGCACCTGCGCCTGGTGGAAAAATCACTGCCGGCACCGGGGCTTCTGGCCTACATCGTCCAGCGCGCCGGTACGCAACGGCTGATGTCGTTTCACCAACCGTTTCTCAATCATGACGCGGTGCAGTTTGCCGAGGCCGACATTCTGCTGGGCAAGCCGCTACCGGTGCGTTCGGCCGAGTTGTTCTATCAGTCGCACAAGGGACCTTTCGACCCTTCGAAGCAATTGCAATGGTTGCTCGATACGCCGCAACGCTTGCAGCAATACCTCGCCCTGGCTCAAGGGCTGGGCACGCGAGTACGGGTGAACATCGAACTGGATGTCGGGCTGCATCGCGGTGGCGTCAGCGACCTTGGCGTACTCGGGCAGATGCTGGCGCTGATCAGCCAGCACCCGCAGCACCTGGAATTCGCCGGGTACATGGGCTACGACCCGTTCGTGGGCATGGGCGTGCCGGGGATCCTGGGCTCGCCCGAGGAGCTGTTCGCCAAGGTAATGGTGGTTTACAACCGCTGCGTCGATTTCACCCGTCAGCAATACCCCGGTCTGTGGCGCGAAGGGCTGACCCTCAATACGGCCGGCAGCCCGAGCTATCGCATGCATGAACACGAACAGCTCAGCAGCGAAGTGTCGGTGGGGACGGGGCTGCTCAAGCCCACTCATTATGATTTGCCGTCACTGGCGGAGCATGTGCCGGCCGCTTTTATCGCCACGCCGGTGCTGAAAAGCACCGGGGCTGTGAATATTCCGGCGCTGGATGGCAAGTCCAGGCTGTTTTCCTGGTGGGACACCAATCAGCGCGAGACGTATTTCATCTATGGCGGTAACTGGATGGCGGAGTTCGAATCGCCAGCGGGGTTGCAGAGCAATGGCGTGTATGGCCGCAGCTCGAACCAGGAAATGGTCAATGGTTCGGCCGCGGTGGGGCTGACGGTTGAGGACCAGGTGTTCTTGCGGCCTGCCCAGACGGAGTCGGTGTTGTTGCAGTTCGGGGATTTGCTGGCGGTTCGGGGTGGGCGGATTGTGGATAGCTGGCCTGTGTATTCCTGAAGTTTTTCAGTGTTTGTTCCGCCGTCATCGCGAGCAAGCTCGCTCCCACAATTTGGAATGCATTTCCCAGTTGGAATGCATCCCCCCCTGTGGGAGCGAGCTTGCTCGCGATGGCGTCAGTTCAGTCAAAACGCATACGGAATGCTGACCTTGGCCCAAAGCATTTCCCCTTCAGGCCGGTTTTCCACGTCGAACTCCTTGGCCCAGCGAATCTCCGCGCTGGCGTATTCGAGAAAGGTCCAGTGCAGCGCCGGACCAATGGCAAACACCTGGCCGCGCACCCCGTCGTTCACGTCCTGGCCATTGAACTGCACGGTGTGGCCGAACTGTTTGTCGTCGGTGGTTTGCTTGAGGTAGTAGCCGTTCAACCCGAGCATCAGGTCGTCGGTGATCTTGAAACTGGCGGAATAATCGAAGTGGAAAATCTGCCCCGACTTGTAGTCGGTGTCCTTGTTTTTCTCGTTGAAACTGTAGGTGGTCTTCATCGACACCTCGGTTCTGTCCGTCGGCAGCCAGGTGAAGGAGAACAACGGTTTGTAGGTGTAGAAGTTGTTGCTGGTGTTGGCCAGGCGGTCAACGCTGTACTCGCCGGTCGGCACGGTGATTTCGATGGCGGCGCCGAGGGTCAGATTCGGGCCCATGTCCCAGAGGATGATCGGCGCGACCGTGGTGTCGCCCATGCCTTCGCGGGTGTCCTGCAAGCCGAACACCGAGACTTCCTGCTTGAGCCAGGGCTGCGCGATGTAGCCGGCCAGCCGGCCGCCAAACACGCGCACCGGGCTGAGGTAATCCAGGCGCGGAATGACCGCCGTGGACTCGATCTCGACGTTCGGCACCTTGCCGCCGAGCGAGCTGATATTGAGCTTCGTGGCTTTGTAGTGGTTGTAGTAGAGGTTGAACGCAACCATGTTGTCCGGAAGGCTGTCGGGCGAAAGCGGCAACATGAAAAAACCGTCGGTGCCGGTGCCGATGTTGTCCACGCCAGTCTCGGTGGCCAGTGCCGGTTGCAGGGCGCAGACGCCGGCCAGGCCAATGGCCGTCAGGGGGAGTGTCGTGCGGGTCGGGATCATGGGTGTACTCATTATTATTGTTGTCGGGCTGTCCGGCATCCATACGAGGGCCGCAACATAGAAATAAGCTGTCTGTGCCCTGCAAGGCAGGGTATTGGCGGCCATTTAGGGGGACTTCTGCGGACAGTCTTTGAGCCCTGTGCTAACTTCCTTCGACATAACCGGTTACAAAAATAAGAATGCAGCTCGACCCGGAATGTATAGCCCCATGCAAATGAAAGTGATCGATCCCACCTTTGAACTGGCGCTGGTGTCGCCGTTTCTCCTGCAGACGCTGGCCGAAGTCGCCGAGCAAAAAGGCATCCACCCCGAGAGCCTGTGCCGAGGGTTGGGCTTTGACTTTGAAGACCTGCAGGACCCGGCACAGCGCATTTCCTACCGCCAGGCCGTGGCCATGATTCAGCGCGCGCTCAAAGTCCTGCCCAATCAGGGGCTGGGCTTGTGGGTCGGCGCGCAGAATGTGCTCGGCACGCTGGGGTTGTTGGGGCATGTGTTGTCGCTGTGCAAGACCCTGCGCGATGCCTTCGAACTGGGCATTCGTCATCAACACACCTCTGGCGGCATTGTCGTGTCGAGTGTGGAGGAGGCGGGGGATCGGGTGTTTATCGACGTTGAATGCCGCTTGCCGTTCGCCGACGTGCAGTTGTTCGCGGTCGAGGAGTTTTTCGCCAGCCTGCTGGTGTACGGCCGGGCGCTGGTCGGGGCGGATTTCAAGCCGACGGCCGTGGAGTTCGTGCATGCCGCGCCGGACTATCTCGGCGAGTATTCGCGCCTGCTGGGGCCGGACGTGCGTTTCGGTTGCCTGCAAAACCGCATGGTGATCGATGCGCATTGGCTGGGCGTTCACTTGCCCAATCATCATTCCCTGGCCCTGCGTCAGGCCGTGAAACTGCTCGAACTGGAAGCCGCGCAGGTGCACCAGAAAATGGATCTGATCCAGGCGGTGGAACGGGCGATTGCCCGGGACCTGACCGAGGGCAGCCACATCGAGAAAATCGCCGGCGACCTGAACATGAGCAGCCGCACCTTGCGCCGCCGTCTCACCGAACATGCGCTGACGTTCGAAACGCTGCTGGAACAAGTGCGCCAGGCCCGCACCATGAGCCTGCTGGCCAACCCGGACATGTCCATCGAACGCATCACCGAGGAAGTCGGCTACAGCGACGTGCGCAGCTTTCGCCGGGCTTTCAGGCGCTGGACCGGCAAGAGCCCGAGTGCGTTCCGCAACGAAAGCCCCGGCGTGGTTTGATCTTCTGTGGCGAGGGGGCTTGTGTGGCGAGGGGGCTTGCCCCCGTTGGGTTGCGAAGCAGCCCCCAAAACCTGGCGACTCGGTATGACTGAAAATATAGGGGAGCGCTACGCGCTCCAACGGGGCGGTGCGGCGATCCGACAAGCCCCCTCGCCACACAAGCCCGCTCGCCACACAAACCCCCTTTGCCACAGGTTCCTGGCCTCTGACGGCACACAAACCCTCGTACTCCGGTTAAACTCCATGCTCTTTTTCAAGGAGTTCATATGAGTCATTACCAGCCGGGCATTCTCGCCACCCCCGTTCCGCCTCAAGCTCGCCATATGTTCTTCGCCCTCGAATCCGTTGCGGCACTGCCGGCCGCGCTCGACAACTTGATGCAACTGGTGGACGGGAAATCGGCTGTCGTCGGCTTCGGCGAATCCCTGGTCAAGGCGCTGGATGGGCAGATCGAAGGCCTGCGCACTTTCCCGGCACTGACTGGCGTCGGCGTCGACAATCCGTCGACCCAACACGCGCTCTGGTGCTGGCTGCACGGTGAAGACCGTGGCGAATTGCTCAACCGCAGCAACGCCATCTCGGCGGCACTGGCCCCGGCGTTGCGCCTGGTGCAGATGAACGAAACCTTCCGCCACATGACTGGCCATGACCTGACCGGCTACGAAGATGGCACCGAGAACCCCCACGACGCAGCCGCCGTGACCGCCGCCCTGGTGGGTGAGGGCGCGGACGGCACGGTGGGTGGCAGCTTCGCCGCGATCCAGCAGTGGCAGCATGACTTGAAAGGTTTTCATGGGCTGTCGGCGGATGAAAAAGACAACATCATGGGCCGTCGCTTGAGCGATAACGAAGAGATCGACGACGCGCCGGTTTCCGCCCACGTCAAACGCACCGCCCAGGAAAGCTTTGCGCCTGAAGCCTTCGTGGTGCGCCGCTCGATGCCGTGGATCGAAGGTGACCGTGCCGGCCTGATGTTCCTGGCCTTCGGTTTTTCCCTCGACGCCTTCGAAGCCCAACTGCGCCGCATGAGTGGCCTGGAAGACGGCATCACCGACGGTCTGTACCGCATCAGCCGTCCGATCACCGGTGGCTACTACTGGTGCCCGCCGCTCAAGGACGGTCGACTGGACCTGCGCGCATTGCGCGTCGGCTGAGCCGCAAGGAGTGCCTATGAACCTGGTGCGCTGGGGCATGATCGGCTGTGGCAGTGTCGCTGAACGCAAAAGCGGGCCGGCCTTCTACAAGGCGCCCGGATCGGCGTTGGTCGCTGTGATGGGCCGGCGCCTGGAAGCCGTCACCGACTACGCCACGCGCCACGGCATCGCTCGGGTCTACACCGATGCGCAGGCGCTGATCAACGATCCCGAGGTCGACGCGGTGTACATCGCCACGCCGCCCGACAGCCATCACGCCTATGCTTTGCAGGTGGCCGCGGCCGGCAAGCATTGCTGCGTGGAAAAACCGATGGCGCTGAATGCCGGGCAAAGCCGTGAAATGCAGCAGGTGTTTGCCGATGCCGGGTTGCACCTGTTCGTGTCCTATTACCGACGTTCGCTGCCACGCTTCCGGCAAGTGCGGCAATGGCTGGAAGAGGGGCGGATCGGCGAGGTCCGGCACCTGAGCTGGACCCTCACCAAAGCCCCGTCGGCAGCGGACCGGAGCGGCACCGATAACTGGCGCACCGACCCGGCAATTGCCGGTGGAGGTTACTTCGCCGATCTGGCCAGCCATGGCCTGGACCTGTTTCAGTACCTGTTCGGCGATATCGTCGAAGTCGCCGGGTTCACCGCGCGGCAGGCCGGTTTGTACGCGGCCGAAGATGCCGTCAGCGCCACTTGGCGGTTTGCCAGCGGGGCACTGGGCATGGGCTGCTGGAACTTCGTTGCAGACCGTCGCGAAGACCGGGTCGAAGTGATTGGCAGCGAAGGCCGGATCACTTTTTCAGTGTTCGATGAACACCCGGTCGAGCTGCACGCTGGCGAGCACCTCAGCCTGACCATCGAGCATCACGCACATATCCAATGGCACCACGTATTGGGTATGAATGCGCATATTCGTGACGAGACGCAGCACCCCGCCGTGGCCGAGCAGGCGCTGAAGACCGATTGGGTGATGGACCAGATTCTCAAGCGGCACTGATTCTTCAGATCACACACAATCCCCTGTGGGAGCGAGCCTGCTCGCGATGGTCGTCAACGATAACGCTGGAAGCCTGACACCCCACGGCGTTCTCGGGTTTATCGCGAGCAGGCTCGCTCCTACAGTTTTGGATTGCGTTGTGCATCTAACCTTATGCGCATTCGGTATTTCTCAACCCTGTCATAACTTATCTAAGATCACGTCATAACTCGTTATAACAAGTGATCTGCCATGACCGATAACGTTCTATCCCTGAGCAGCGTCCCGTTGCACACCCAGCTGCGAGATGTGCTGCGCGCCCGCATCCTCGACGGCGAATACCCGCAAGACAGCCAGATGCCTTCAGAAAGCGAACTTGGCGCGTTGTTCAAGGTCAGCCGCATCACCGTGCGCCAGGCCTTGGGCGATCTGCAAAAGGAAGGGCTGATCTTCAAGATCCACGGCAAGGGCACTTTCGTCGCCAAGCCGAAAACCTTCCAGAACGTCAGCACCCTGCAAGGCCTGGCCGAGTCCATGACCGATCGCGGCTATGAGGTGATCAACCGCCTGCGCAGCTTCAAATTCATTGCCGCCGACAAGCTCGTGGCCGAGCGTTTGCAGGTCGCCGAAGGCGAGGTCGTGGCGCAGATCAAACGTGTGCGCCTGATCAATCGCGAGCCGGTTTCCCTGGAAATCACTTACCTGCCCAAGGCCATTGGCGAGCGCCTGGAAAAAGCCGACCTGGTCACCCGCGATATTTTCCTGATCCTGGAAAACGACTGCGGCCTGACCCTGGGGCACGCCGACCTGGCCATCGATGCGGTACTGGCCGACAGCGACCTGACCCACGCGCTGAACGTTGAACCTGGCTCGCCAATCATGCACATCGAACGCCTGACCCACGATGTCGACGGTCGGCCGCTGGACTTCGAACACCTTTACTACCGTGGCGATGCCTTCCAGTACCGCCTGCGGATCGACCGGCAAAAAGGGGAGCAGGCATGACCCGAAGCACTTTGGAGCAGGAATACGACATCGTCGTGATCGGCGGCGGCACCGCCGGCCCCATGGCGGCGATCAAGGCCAAGGAACGCAACCGCGACCTGCGGGTGTTGTTGATCGACAAGGCCAACGTCAAGCGCAGCGGCGCGATCAGCATGGGCATGGACGGCCTGAACAACGCGATCATTCCCGGCCACTCGACGCCGGAGCAGTACACCAAGGAAATCACCATCGCCAACGACGGCATCGTCAATCAGGCCGCGGTGTACGCCTATGCCACCCACAGTTTCGAAACGATCGAACAACTGGACCGCTGGGGCGTGAAATTCGAGAAGGACGAAACCGGTGACTACGCGGTGAAAAAGGTCCACCACATGGGCGCTTATGTGTTGCCGATGCCGGAAGGGCACGACATCAAGAAAGTCCTCTATCGGCAGTTGAAGCGCGCGCGGGTGAGTATCACCAATCGCCTGGTCTGCACCCGATTGCTGACAGATGAAGAGGGCGCGGTCAACGGCGTGATGGGCTTCGACTGCCGCACGGCGGACTTCCACGTGATCAAGGCCAAGGCGGTGATCCTCGCCTGCGGTGCCGCCGGACGCCTGGGGTTGCCGTCTTCGGGCTACCTGATGGGCACCTACGAAAACCCGACCAATGCCGGCGACGGCTACTCGATGGCCTACCACGCCGGGGCCGAACTGGCGAACCTGGAATGCTTCCAGATCAACCCGCTGATCAAGGATTACAACGGCCCGGCCTGCGCCTACGTCACCGGCCCGTTGGGCGGCTACACCGCCAACAACAAGGGCGAACGCTTCATCGAGTGCGACTACTGGAGCGGGCAGATGATGTGGGAGTTCCATCAGGAACTGGAAAGCGGCAATGGCCCGGTGTTCCTCAAGCTCGATCATCTGGCCGAGGAAACCATCCAGAACATCGAAGAGATCCTGCACAGCAACGAGCGTCCGAGTCGCGGCCAGTTCCACGCCAATCGCGGCACCGACTACCGCACGCAGATGGTCGAGATGCACATCTCGGAAATCGGTTTTTGCAGCGGGCATTCGGCGTCGGGGGTGTGGGTCAACGAGAAGGCCGAGACCTCGGTCAAGGGCTTGTACTCGGCGGGAGACATGGCTGCGGTGCCGCACAACTACATGCTCGGTGCGTTTACCTATGGGTGGTTCGCTGGCCAGAACGCGGCGGATTTTGTCGCCGGGCGCGAGTTTGCAGCGCTGGATGCCCGGCAGATCGAAACCGAAAAACAACGGGTCTACGCACCACTGGAGCGTGAGCACGGCCTGCCGCCAGCCCAGGTCGAATACAAGCTGCGGCGCTTGGTCAACGACTACCTGCAACCGCCGAAAGTGACCAGGAAGATGCAGATCGGCCTGCAACGCTTCAGCGACATCCAGCGTGATCTCGACCAGATCAAGGCGCACAACGCCCACGAGCTGATGCGCGCCATGGAAGTCAGCATGATCCGCGACTGCGCCGAAATGGCCGCCCGCGCTTCATTGTTCCGTGCCGAAAGCCGCTGGGGGCTTTACCACCATCGCGTCGATCACCCGCAACGCAACGACCGCGACTGGTTTTGCCATTGCCACCTGAAGAAAGACGAGAACGGTTTGATGAGCAGTTTCAAGAAAGCCGTCGAGCCTTACATCATCCCGCTCGATGCCGACGAGATGCAGGCCTACGACCGTCTGCGGGTCGGCGCGGATGCCGCCTGAGCATCACCCAAGAGAGACCGTGAAATGGCCTATCAAGCCCAGGAAATTTTCTTCCGTTCCAACGCCCCCGTCACCGTCGACGAGGACAAATGCATCGCCCACAAAGGCTGCACCGTGTGCGTCGACGTCTGCCCGATGGACCTGCTGGCGATCAACCCGGCCACACAAAAGGCCTACATGGCGTTCGACGAATGCTGGTACTGCATGCCCTGTGAAAAGGACTGCCCGACGGGTGCGGTGAAAGTCGAAATCCCGTACCTGCTGCGCTGAAACACTGTCCCACAGTGGATCGAGGCCAGACGCAAGTCCTGCATACACCAGAAAAACCTGTGGGAGCGAGCCTGCTCGCGAAGCGGCCAGCCCAAACAACCACAAAGCCATCCGGCACCACCGGACGCCTGATTCAAGACACCCCTCGTTTCCCACCGCGCCCTGATCGTGGCGGAGACGAACATCCTATAAATGATTCGAGGGGAAACACTCATGATGTTGCGTGCAGCTTTGGCCGGTCTGGTACTGGCTTCATTCACCCTGTCGGCCTCGGCCGAAACCATCCGCATTGCCATCGGTACCCAGGACACCACCATCAACTGCGCCGCCGGCGGATTGTTGATTCGCGAACTCGGGCTGCTGGACAAATACCTGCCCCACGATGGCCCCTACAAGGACGCCCAATACGAGGTGCAGTGGAAAAACTTCACCAGCGGCGCACCCCTGACCAACGAAATGGTGGCCGGCAAACTCGACTTCGGCGCCATGGCCGACTTCCCCGGCGCGTTCAACGGCGTAGCGTTCGAAACGGCGGGCAAGCACAGCCTGTTTATCAGCGTGCTGTCGGGCAGCATCAAGGGCAGCGGCAACGGCATCGTGGTGCCAAGCGCATCGGGTGTGCAGTCGCTGGCAGAGCTGAAGGGCAAGACCATTTCCGTGCCGTTCGCTTCCACCGCCCATGGCATGCTGTTGCGCGCCGTCGCGGCCCAGGGCTGGGACCCGCTCAAGGACGTGAACATCATCGCCCAGCCGCCGGAAGTCGCCGGCTCCGCGTTGCAGGCCGGCAAGATCGATGCTCACGCTGACTTCGTTCCCTTCGCCGAACTGTTCCCCAGCCGTGGTTTCGCCCGCAAGATTTATGACGGCGCCCAGGCCAACGCGCCGACCTTCCACGGTGCGCTGGTCGATCAGGCCTATGCGAAAAAGTACCCGGAAATCGTTGTCGCTTACCTGCGGGCGAGTATCGAAGCCAACCAGCTGCTGGCGGCTGAGCCGGAGAAATACAGCGAGTTGATCGCCAAGGTCACCGGAGTCGATGCCGAGGTCAATTATCTGTTCCATGGCCCACTCGGTGTGCAGACCCGCGACCTGAGCTGGAAGCCGGAATACCGTCAGGCCGTGGGCACCGCCATCGATACCCTCAAGTTGTTGAAGAAGGCCGATCGCGGTCTGGATCTCAACACCTTCATTGACGACCAATACATCCGCGCCGCCTTCAAGGCCTCGAACCTGGACTACAGCGCGCAACTGGCCAGTTACGGGCAGGCGCCGCTCAAGGCCGTCGATGCCGCCAGCGGCCAAACCATCACCGACTTCAGCCACGTGGCGGAAATCTGGGTGCGCGGCGAGCCGAAAGTCCGTCAGTACGCCTCGGCGCAAGCGGCGTTTGCCGCGCTGGCCAGCCTCAAGCAGGAAGGCCGGAGCATCCGCGCGGTGTACGCCCAGGCCAGCGACAGCGGGATCAAGCTGCTGGCGGATCAGGCGTGGTTTGCCACCGACGGGAAAGGGCAATTGAGCGCGTTCCTGCTCAAAGGTCAGGCCCAACAGTTCGCCACGGCGCAGGGCGGCAAGGTCTACGACTTCACCGATGCTACCGCACAGGCCGTGGCTGTTCGCTAACAGCCGAAACACCACAGCCCCCTGTAGGAGCGAGCCTGCTCGCGAAAAACGTCCGGACAACGCGATCCGTCAGACAGAGCGCGTAATCGTTGGCGTTCTTCGCGAGCAGGCTCGCTCCTACAGGAGGTGGGTTGAGAGGAATAATTGTGTACCGATCATATTCACGCTGGATCCCCAGAGCCGCGTCCTTGCTGCTCTGCCTGCTGTTCTGGCAACTCGCCGCCAGCTACCACTGGAACCTCGGCCTGGTGACCTTCGCCAACGTCCCGACACCCGTGGCGGTCATTGAAGCCGCCCTCGGCCTCGGCGACTCGGGCAAGCTCGCCCAGCACCTGGGCAGCAGCCTCGGCCGGGTATTCGCCGGTTACCTCGCGGCGCTGATCATTGGCGTGGCCCTGGGCCTGGCCATCGGTCGCTCGAAATGGGCCGAAGATCTCTTGCTGCCGCCCCTGGAAGTGCTGCGCCCGATCCCGGCAGTGGCGTGGATTCCCCTGGCGATCCTGATGTTTCCCTCGTCGGAACTGTCGATGGTGTTCATCACCTTCACCGGCGCATTGTTCCCGATCCTGCTCAACACCGTGCACGGCGTCGAAGGCGTCGATCCACGGCTGATCGCCTCGGCGAAAAGCCTCGGGGCAGGGCGCCGGGCAATCCTGCTGGAGGTCGTTCTTCCGGGCGCTGCGCCTAGCATCATCACCGGCCTGGCCATCGGCATGGGCACCTCGTGGTTCTGCCTGGTGACGGCGGAAATGATCTCCGGCCAATTCGGCATCGGCTATTACACCTGGGAGTCCTACACCATCCAGAACTACGCCGACATCGTCGTCGGCATGTTGCTGATCGGCGTGCTCGGGATGGGCAGCAGCCTGTTGACCAAGCGTCTGGGCGGGCTTTTCACGCCTTGGCATCGACCACGAGGAAAAGCCTGATGAGCGTTTTTCAACACCTGGAAGGGCGTATCGACATTCGCGGGCTGTCAATCAGCCTGGGCGAGGGGGGCGCGGCTTTCGAAGCGGTACAGGGCCTCGACTGCCAGATCGAGCCAGGGCAGTTCGTGTGCATTCTCGGGCCGTCCGGTTGCGGCAAGTCCACCTTGCTCGGCGCCCTGGCCGGCCACCTGCAACCGCGCACCGGCACGCTGAATGTCGATGGCGCAGCGGTGTCGGGCCCATCGCCCCAGCGCGGCATGGTGTTCCAGCAGCACACACTGTTTCCTTGGCGCACGGTGCGTGACAACGTCGCCTTCGGCCTGAAAATGCGCGGCGTCGGCAAGGCCGAACGGCACAAGGCGGCGGATGAAATCCTCGCCCTGGTGGGCCTCGAAGGTTTTGCCGGGCGCTGGCCCGACCAGCTCTCCGGTGGCATGCAGCAACGGGTGGAAATCGCCCGGGTGCTGGTCAACCGTCCGCGCCTGTTGTTGATGGACGAACCCTTTGGCGCCCTCGATGCCCTGACCCGGTTGAACATGCAGGAACTGCTGCTGGATATCTGGACGCGCATCCGCACCACCGTGGTGTTTGTCACCCATGACATCGACGAAGCGCTGTTCCTCGCTGATCGCCTGTTGGTCATGAGCTCGCGCCCCGGGCGAATCATCGAAGACCTGCGCCTGGACTTCCCCAGGCCGCGCAGCACGGAACTGATGACCCGCCCTGAATTCTCGCACCTCAAGCGCCATTGCCTCGAACTCCTGCGCCACGAAGACGGTCGGCAACTGCCGCGCCTGAACCCGCTCGGACTTCCCCCTGAAAACAAACTGCCGCGATTTGCCCTATGACCTCACTATTCGATGTAACCGATAACGACGACATTCTTGCCCTGCAACCGCGCCTGACCGATGACGACCCCGGCATACGCCGGATCGCGCTGATCGAACTGGCCGATCTCGAGGAGCCGGATGGCCTGCTGTGGTTGATCGATCGACTGGCCGAAGACCCGATTGCCGACGTTCGCGCCGAAGCCGCGCGGTTGCTGGAAGCCTGGGAGGATGAGCCCGTGGTCGAGGCGTTGTGCCAGGCGCTGACGGATCCATCCCCGGCGGTGCAGGCGGCCGCAGCGCAGAGCCTTAGCCTGCTCAAGAGTGAAGCGGCGGGCCGGGTCATTCTGCCGTGGACCGGGCATGCCGACAGCGGCGTACGCATCGCCGCGTTCAGGGCGTTGCGCGAGTTGCGTTGCCCCGATGCCGCTACGGCGGCTGCCGCTGCATTGGACGATGAAAGCGCCAGCGTGCGCCGCGAGGCGGTGGGCGTGCTCGGCTGGCTCAAGCAACTCGATGCCTTGCCGGCCCTGGCGCAGTTGGCCAGCGCTGACCCGGACACTGAAGTTCGGCGTGCCGCCACCGGGGCGTTGGGCCTGGCGTCTGACGCGCAGGTGCTGCCGGCCCTGCGCCAGGCCTTGCGCGACACTGCCTGGCAAGTCCGCGAAGAAGCCGCCACCACCCTGGGCAAGGTCGGCCATCTCGACGCCGGCCCGGCCCTGATCGACGCCTTGGGCGACGATTACTGGCAAGTGCGTCTGCGCGCCACCCGTAGCCTCGGTCGCTTACGTTATGGACCGGCGATCGATGCGTTGATCGACACCCTCGGCCACCGCATCAGCAACCTGCGCAAGGAAGCCGCGTTGGCCCTGGGCGAATTGAGCGACCCGCGGGCCATCGCGGCATTGCAGGCCGCACAGGACGACGGCGACCCGGAAGTGCGCAAGGCCGTGCGCATTGCCTTGAGTCAACTGCAATGAATCCGCTGGCGGTGGGTAATTCTCGAAGCAAACAGCAGTTGCGACTGAACTGGCCGGATGGTCGCGAACAGGTGTTGGACCATGCCGAATTGCGTCGCCAGTGCCCGTGTTCGCAGTGTCGGGCGTTTCGCATGCGGGGAATGGTGCCGATGGTTGATGGGCGGGTTCGGGTTATCGAATTGCACTCGCAGGGGTATGGCCTGCAACTGGTCTTCAGCGATGGCCATGAGCGGGGGATTTATCCGTGGGCGTACCTTGCACAACTCACCTCTTGAGTCACTGAAATCCAATGTGGGAGCGAGCTTGCTCGCGATGCGGCCCGGTCAGTCGATACACATGTTGAATGAAAGACCATCGCGAGCAAGCTCGCTCCCACAGGTCACTGGTCCTGCCACCAGATGATTGACGGTTCTTGCCAGGCAAAAGCCAAAAGAGTACAAATGTACTCCATGACGACTCTGACTCCCCGCCGTACCGCCATCCTGACCTTTATCCGCGATCGCATCGCCGAGCACGGTCAGCCTCCGAGCCTCGCTGAAATCAGCGAGGCGTTCGGTTTTGCCTCCCGCAGCGTGGCGCGCAAGCATGTGCTGGCGCTGACCGAAGCCGGGTTTATCGAGGTCAACCCGCATCAGGCCCGGGGCATTCGCCTGCTCGGGCAGCCGCCGCGTCCCGAGTTGCTGGACATCCCGGTACTCGGCCGGGTGGCGGCCGGTGCGCCGATTGGGGTCGATGCGCAAATCCATAGCCGCTTGCTGCTCGATCCGTCGATCTTTTCGCGGGTGCCGGACTACATGCTGCGGGTCCGGGGTGACTCGATGATCGAGGACGGCATTCTCGATGGCGATTTCGTGGGCGTGCACCGCAACCCCGAGGCGCTCAACGGCCAGATCGTCGTGGCGCGACTCGACGGCGAAGTCACCATCAAGCGCTTCGAGCGGGTCGGCGATGTGGTTCGCCTGCTGCCACGCAACCCGGCCTACCAGCCGATCATTGTCGAGGCCGACCGGGACCTGGCCATCGAAGGCGTGTTCTGTGGCCTGGTGAGGCAAGGCTGATGGGGGCCGTCGTTGCGCTGGATACGCTGTTCAATGGCGGCCAGGTCTGGAAGGGCCGGCCTGCGCCACCGGCTGCCAGCCCGCAACCCACCGGGCATGCCGCGCTGGACGCCGCATTGCCCAGCGGAGGCTGGCCGGAGGCGGCGCTGACGGAAATCCTCTTGGCCGGGCAGGGCGTGGGCGAGTTGCAACTGGTGTGGCCGACGCTGGCACGGCTGTCGGCGGCGGGCGAGCGCATCGTGCTGGTGGCGCCGCCTTATGTGCCGTATCCCCAGGCGTGGCAGGGTGCCGGGGTCGATCTGCGTCAGTTGTCGATCATCCAGGCCAGCGAGCGCGATGCGCTGTGGGCCGCGGAACAATGCCTGCGTTCGGGCAGTTGCGGTGCGGTGCTGTGCTGGCCGCACAAGGCCGATGACCGTGCCTTGCGCCGCTTGCAGGTGGCGGCGGAAACCGGCCAGACCCTGGCCTTCGCCTATCGTCCTCTCAGTGAAGCGATCAACCCTTCGCCGGCGGCCTTGCGCATCGCCATCGATGCCCGACCGGCACAATTGCGCGTGCTCAAGTGCCGCGGCGGCCTGGTCCGTTCGGCGCCGATTGCCTTCGCCGTGGGGCATTGAGGTTGCCATGCGCTGGGTCTGCATTGTTTTCCCGCAATTGGCGCTGGATGCGGTACTGCGTCAGCGCGCCGATCCCGAGGAGCCCCTGGCGTTGCTGACCGGCCCGGCCCAGCGCCGGGTGCTGAAGGCCGTCAACGGCGCAGCGCGGGCGCTGGGCTTGCGTCCCGGCCAGTCCATGAGCGCGGCACAGGCCTTGAGCAAAGGCTTTGTCACGGCCGAATACGACGCCGCTGAAATCGAACACTGGCAGCAGTTTCTCGCCGCCTGGGCCTATCGCTTCAGTTCCCAGGTCAGCGTGCATTACCCCCGGGCCGTGGTGTTCGAGATCGAATCCAGCCTCGGTTTGTTCGGCGCCTGGCCGCAATTCGAAGCGCTTTTGCGCCGTGAGCTCGACGGACTGGGATTTCGGCACCGCATCGTGGCCGCGCCCAACCCGGTGGCGGCGCGGGTGCTGGCCAACGCCTATGACGGTCTGGTGGTGCCGGACGATCAAGCCTTGCAGCATCACCTGGGGCAAATGCCTGTCGACCGGATCGGCCTCGAAGCCTCGGTCGCCACGGCCTTGTCGCGCATGGGCTTGCGCACCTTGAGCCAGGTGCAGGCGCTGCCCCGGCATAGCCTGGCCCGGCGTTTCGAGGCTCAGGTGCTCAAGCATCTGGATGCCCTGTCGGGTTTACGGCGGCTGGCGCTGGCGTTTTACCTGCCGCCGGACCGCTTCGATGTGCGGATCGAGCTCAATTTCGATGTGCAGTCCCATCAAGCCTTGCTGTTTCCGTTGCGCCGGCTGACCGGCGACCTGTCGGCGTTCCTCTGTGGTCGCGACAGCGGCGTACAGCGTTTCGACCTGCATCTGGAACATGCCGGGTTGCCGGATACGCTCATCAAGGTCGGCCTGCTCAGCGCCGAGCGCGATCCGGCGATGCTCTTCGAACTGGCCCGGGGGCGGCTGGAGCAAGTCCAGGTCGAGGCGCCGGTGCGCGGCTTTCGCCTGCGCGCCGAGGATTTGCCGACTTTCGTACCCCAACATCAGGAACTGTTCGACGATCGCCCGCAGCAGTCCTTGCCCTGGGAGCAACTGCGCGAACGCCTGCGTGCACGGCTGGGGGATGACGCGGTACATGGCCTGCGCTTCCAGGCCGATCACCGGCCCGAGTGTGCATGGCAGGCCAGTGCCGACAGCCAGCCCTGCGCGGTGCCGGCCACGGTGAAACGGCCGGGCTGGCTGCTGACTGAACCGCTGACCGTGCATCAGGGCTCGGCGCGCATCCTCATGGGGCCGGAGCGCATCGAATCCGGTTGGTGGGACGGTGACGACGTACGCCGTGACTATTACCTGATCGAAACCCGGGCAGGCCAACAGGGCTGGGCCTACCGGGCGGTCGGTGAGGACGGCCCGCTGTGGTTGCAGGGCTGGTTTGCATGAGCATCGACTATGCCGAACTGCACTGCCTGTCGAACTTCAGCTTCCAGCGCGGTGCCTCCAGTGCCCTCGAGCTGTTCCAGCGCGCGAAAAAACAGGGTTATCAAGCCCTGGCGATCAGCGACGAATGCACCCTGGCGGGCATCGTGCGCGCCTGGCAAGCGGCGAAGTCCGTGGCGTTGCCGCTGATCATCGGTAGTGAAATACGCATCGAGAACGGTCCGAAACTGGTGCTGCTGGTGGAGAGCCTCGAGGGTTATCAGGCGCTGTGCCGATTGATCACCCGCGCCCGGCGGCGCACGCAGAAAGGCCAGTATCAGGTGCTGCGCGAAGACTTCAGCGAACCGTTGCCGGGGCTGTTGGCGTTGTGGGTGCCGGACGCTGTCGATGCCTTTGAACAGGGGCGCTGGCTCAAACAGGTCTTCGCCGAGCGCGTGTGGCTGGCGGTGCAGTTGCACCGCGGTCAGGACGATGCCCGGCGCCTGAACGATCTGCTGAGCCTGGCCAGGGAGTTGCGTATTGCGGCCGTGGCCAGTGGCGATGTGCACATGCACGCTCGCGGCCGGCGCGCCTTGCAGGACACCATGACCGCGATCCGTCATCACCTGCCGGTGGCCGATGCCGGGCTGCGCCTGCATCCCAACGGCGAACGCCATCTGCGCAGCCTGGACGTGCTGGGGGAACTTTATCCGCCCGGCTTGCTGGCAGAAACGCTGAACATCGCCCGGCGCTGTACCTTTGATCTTGGCCAGTTGCGTTATCAATATCCTCGCGAACTGGTGCCAGAAGGGCACAGCGCAGAGTCCTGGCTGCGGGCGTTGACCGAGCGCGGCATGCGCGAGCGATGGCCCGACGGTGCAAGCGAAAAGGTTCGCGGGCTGATCGACAAGGAGCTCGGGCTGATCGCCGAGCTGGGTTATGAAAGCTATTTCCTGACCGTTCAGGACATCGTCGCCTTCGCCCGGCGCGAGAAGATTCTCTGCCAGGGCCGAGGCTCTGCGGCCAACTCGGCGGTGTGTTTCGCCTTGGGCATCACCGAGATCGACCCCGAGCGAATGAACATGCTGTTTGAGCGCTTTCTCTCCAGGGAGCGCAACGAGCCACCGGATATCGATGTGGACTTCGAGCACGAACGCCGCGAAGAAGTCTTGCAGTACGTGTTCCAGCGCTATGGTCGGACCCGCGCGGCACTGACAGCCGTGGTCAGCACTTACCATGCGGCCGGTGCGGTGCGTGATGTGGCCAAGGCGTTGGGTTTGCCGCCAGACCAGATCAATGCCCTGGCCGATTGCTGTGGTCACTGGAGTGATGAAACGCCGCCCGTGGAGCGCCTGCGTGAAGGCGGTTTCGACCCTGAAAGCCCGGTGTTGCGCCGGGTGTTGAGTTTGACGCAGCAACTGATCGGCTTCCCCCGGCACCTGTCCCAGCACCCCGGCGGCTTCGTCATTTCCGAGCAGCCGCTGGATCACCTCGTGCCGGTGGAAAACGCCGCGATGGCCGAGCGCACCATCATCCAGTGGGACAAGGACGATCTCGATGCGGTCGGGCTGCTCAAGGTGGATATCCTGGCCCTGGGCATGCTCAGCGCGATTCGTCGCTGTTTCGACTTGCTGCGCCGTCATCGCAACCGGGACTTGAGCCTGGCAACGGTGCCCTCCGAGGATTCGCAGACCTACGACATGATCGGTCGTGCCGACACCATCGGCGTGTTCCAGATCGAATCCCGGGCGCAAATGTCGATGCTGCCCAGGCTCAAGCCCCGCAAGTTCTATGACCTGGTGATCGAGGTGGCCATCGTTCGCCCCGGACCTATCCAGGGCGGCATGGTGCATCCGTACCTGCGTCGTCGAAACAAGGAAGAGCTTGAAACCTACCCCTCCGAAGAGTTGCGGGAGGTGTTGAAACGCACCCTTGGCGTGCCACTGTTTCAGGAACAGGTGATGCAGATCGCCATCGTCGCCGCCGACTACAGCCCCGGCGAGGCCGACCAGCTACGCCGCTCCATGGCTGCCTGGAAACGCCACGGCGGGCTCGAACCACACAAGGATCGACTGGCCGCCGGCATGAAGAAAAAAGGCTACACGCCGGAGTTCGCCGCGCAGATCTTCGAGCAGATCAAGGGCTTTGGCAGCTACGGTTTTCCCGAGTCTCACGCGGCCAGTTTTGCCTTGCTGACTTACGCCAGTTGCTGGTTGAAATGCCACGAGCCGGCGGCCTTCGCTTGTGCGCTGATCAACAGTTGGCCGATGGGGTTCTACAGCCCGGACCAGATTCTGCAGGACGTCCGGCGCCATCATTTGCAGGTTCGCCCGGTGGACGTGCGCACCAGCGACTGGGATTGCAGTCTGGAACCGATCAGCGATGCGCAACCGGCGATTCGCTTGGGGCTACGCATGATCAAGGGCTTTCGCGAGGACGATGCCCGACGCATCGAGGCGGCACGCTCCAAAGGGGCGTTTGCCGACATTGCCGACCTCGGCGAACGGGCGCGACTCGATGCCCGCGCCCAGGAGCAACTGGCCGATGCCGGCGCGTTGCGTGGACTGGCCGGCGACCGGCATCGGGCACGTTGGGAAGTGGCCGGGGTACAAAAGCAGCTGGGTTTGTTTGCCGGCCTGCCGAGCCGGGAGGAGGACGCGGTGTCGTTGCCAAAGCCCACTGTGGGCGAGGACCTGCAAGCCGATTACGCCAGTGTCGGCACCACCCTCGGGCCGCATCCGTTGGCCCTGTTACGCGGTGAGTTGAAGGCGCGGCGCTGCCGCAGTTCGAAGGAGTTGCTGGACGTCGAGCACGGTCGGCCAGTCAGCGTTGCCGGGCTGGTCACCGGCCGACAACGCCCGGCCACCGCCAGCGGCGTGACGTTCGTCACCCTTGAGGACGAGTTCGGCAACGTCAACGTGGTGGTGTGGCGCGACCTGGCCGAGCGTCAGCGCCAGGTGCTGGTCGGCTCGCAGTTGCTCAAGGTCGATGGGCGCTGGGAGAAAGAGGGTGAGGTCCGGCATCTGATAGCCGGACGCTTGAGTGATTTGAGCCCGCTACTGGACGGTATCAGTGTGCGCAGTCGCGATTTCCGCTGACGACGCGTTCCCCTGTAGGAGCGAGCTTGCTCGCGATGAACCTGAGAGCGCCGCGGGGTGTCAGGTTACCAGCGGTATCGTTGACGACCATCGCGAGCAAGCTCGCTCCTACAGGTTTTGTGCAATCTCTGGTTATTTGGTGGCAGGCCAAAACCGCTCCCCACCCCCCGGCGCATCCGTCCAGGCCTGCAACGAGCGTGTTGGCAAGTCGAAGTAATCCCGCGTACGCGCATAGCCATGCCCGCCCATGCGTCCGATCGCATCCAGCCCCAACTGGTCGATGTACAGGGTTTTCGGATCGATCAGTTCGTCACGCACATGGGCCATCAGTACTTCACCAAAGATAATCTCCCGGGATTGGCCGATGGACAGGGCCATCATCCGCCGGCACTCCAGCGCCACCGGAGCTTCGCCGATGCGCGGGCATTTGACCGTGGTGCCGGGGATGGCAGTGAGGCCGGCGGCGGTCAGTTCATCGAAGCCGGGGGCGAAGGGCACGGCGCAGACGTTCATGGCTTCCACCAGGGCATCGCTAACGATGTTCACGGTGAATTCCTGATTGAGTTGGATATTGCGAGTGGTGTCCTTGGGGCTTTGGTCGCCGTAGTTTTCCACGCCCAGGGCGAGGATCGGTGGATCGGCGGAAAGCGCATTGAAGAAGCTGAACGGTGCCGCGTTGATCCGGCCTTCGCCGTCGACGGTGGTGACCAGGGCTATCGGCCGTGGCACGACGCTGCCGATCAGGATCTTGTATTTGTCCCGTGGGCTCAATGTGCTGAAGTCGAAGCTTTGCATGGGCAGAAATCTCTAGAGAAGTGGATCAATCGCGCTCAGTGGCGCCTGTGCGCTGTAGTCGTCGGCGAACGGGATGGCGGGCTGGAACAGGCTTTTCCAGTCCGGTTGATCAAAGGCCCGGTCGCTGTGGCTGCGCATCAATTTTTCGAATTGGCGTTGGGCCTGGCCTTGCAGGGCGGGGTAGTCGAGGCCCTCGACCTGGCCGTCCCGCATCACGCAGCGGCCGTCGATGTAGCTGGCGATACAGTCGTCACCGCGACCGGCCAGAACAAGATTTTTCAGTGGATCGAATAGCGGCCCCAGGTGCATCCCGCGCAGGTTGAACACGGTGATGTCGGCCTTGGCCCCGGGCGCCAGGCGTCCGAGATCGTCGCGGCCCAGTGCCTTGGCACCGCCGAGGGTCGCGGCGTTGTACAGGTCCAGCGTGCTGGTCAGATCGTTACCGCCTTCCATAAGGCGAGCGATGTTCAAGCCCTGGCGCATGTTGTCCAGCAAGTCCGCGGGCCAGGTGTCGGTGCCCAGGGCGAAGTTGATGCCTTTGGCCCGATATTGACCAAACGAATTCAGCGCCTCGCCGTCCCGGGCAAACACCACCGGGCAATGCACCAGACTGGCGCCGCCGTCCACCACTCGTTGCAGGTCGTCATCGCCGCGGGTGTAGATGCCGTGGGGCAGCAGGCTGCGTGGGTTCAAAAGCCCAAGCTGCTGCAACCAGCCCAGTGGCGAGGTGCCGCGCAGTTGCTCGACCATCGTCACTTCACCGAGGCCCTGGCAGCAGTGCAAACGCATCGGTGCGTTGAGTTCCCGGCTCAGCGCGGCGGTGCGTTGCAGCAACGCCGGGGTGCAGGTCTGGATGCGATCGGGCAGCAGCGCACCGCGAATCAGGCCGTTGTGCGCGCCGTCGAAATCCCGGAAAAACCGCTCGGCGGCGTCGAGCCCGGCCATGCCCCGGGCTTCGTCCCAGTGGTGCGCCAGGGTTCCATCGGCCTGCCAGTAACTCATGCCGCTCATGTAGCAGGGACCGAGGTAAGTGCGTAGCCCCAGTTCGGCGGCCACACCTGCCACCGCCGCAAATTCGTCGTAGGTCTCGGCCCACTCGCGGTAATACATCGAGGTGATCGGCATGGCCGTGGTGATGCCGTTGCGGATCAGTTGGGTGAAGGCGTAGCGGTATTTGAAGACTTCTTCTTCGGGGCTGTAGCTTTCCCGCGATCCACGCGCCAGATACTGCGCCGACCACATCCGGCCCATGTCGCGCTCGTCGCCGTTGTCCAGGGTCAGCACCGTGGAATCGAGATCGCCCAAGGCATCCAGATCGATGAACCCGGGACCGATCAGCGCATTACCGTAATCAACCCACTGATCCACCGGCCCCGCATAACCACGCCCGACAAACTCGATGCGCGCGCCTTCGAACACCACTTCGCCATCGCGCCACAACACATGCCGCGTGCCGTCGAAGCCGACTACGCAACTGGCCCGCAAGCCGATGCGCTTCACAGACGGCTTTCCAGCAAGCGACCACCCGCGGCAATCAACTGGCCCGCGCGATAGACCTGACGCAACGGCCGCGAAACCACCGCCTCACCCAGTGTTTGTACCGGCATCAACAGGAAGTCCGCCGGCTGGCCAATCTCCAGGCGATTGGCTTGGCAACCCAGCGCCTGGGCGCCGTTGACGGTCGCCGCCTCGAACGCTGCCGCCAGTTCTTCGTCCTTGTTCAAGTCGAAGCGGAACGCCAGCAACATCGCCCGCTCCAGCATGTCGCCGTTGCCCATGGGCGACCAGGCATCACGAATACCGTCCGAGCCCAGGCACACATTCACGCCGGTTTCGCGCAGGGCCAGGAACGGCGGCACCGCGCAATCGGCCGGGGCCGAGCTCATCAGCGAAATGCCCAATGTGGCCAGACGTTCGGCCACCGATTTGACCTGGCTCCACGGCAACATCCCCAGGCAGTACGCGTGGCTGATCATCACCCGGCCTTGGCGGCCGAAGCGCTCGGTGTAGTCGGCAATCAGGGCGATCTGCCACAGCCCCAGCTCACCTTTGTCATGCAGGTGAATGTCGACGCCCCGGTCGAATTCGCTGGCCAGTTTGAAGACGAAATCCAGTTGTGCGACAGGGTCGTTATCGATACCACACGGGTCCAGCCCGCCGACGTTCTCCACGCCCAGGGCCATGGCTTCGCGCATCAGTTCGGCGGTGCCGGGGCGGCTGATCAAACCAGTCTGCGGGAACACCACCAGTTGCAGGTCGATCAGGTCGCGGTAGTTTTCACGCAGTTGCTGCATGGCCTCGACATGCCGCAGGCCGAATTCCGGGTCGATGTCGACGTGGCAACGCATGGTCAGCGAGCCGCGGGCGATGCAGTTTTCCAGCAGGGCGCCGGCCCGTTGCGCAATCGGTGTGGTGACTTCACGCAGGATGCGCCGTTCGTTGGCGATGTAGTCCTTGAGGGTCGGGCCGGCACTGTTGGGGCGCCACGGCTGGCCCCAGAGGGTTTTGTCCAGGTGCACGTGGCTTTCCACCAGGGCGGGGGTGAGCAACTGGTTCTGGCCGTCGATGTCGGTGGCCGACAGGGCTTCGTTAGAAGCGGGGCGGCGTTGGCTGAAACGGCCGTTTTCGATCAGCAGGTCTTCGGCGGTGGCGCCGTAGGGGCGCACGTTGCGCAGCCAGCGGGGTTGATTCATTGCAAACCTCAAATTCAGTGGTGTCTTGGCGGGCCTCATCGCGAGCAAGCTCGCTCCCACAGTAGATCTTTGACGTTCACAAAATCCCTGTGGGAGCGAGCTTGCTCGCGATGGGCGCGACTCGGTCGAAAGGCAATCAGCCCTTGAGCTTGGCCCAAATGCGGTCCTGCAGCTCCCGCGCCTTGTTGCTGCATTCCTTTTCCGGGCGCAGGCGCGCGGCGAATTCGTCGGGCATGTTGATGGCGTCCATCACTCGCCATTTGGCGTCGATCAGCTTGTCGCTCTGGATGCCGTTGGCGTAGGCGATGGCGTTGGACACGGCGGCGGCGTTCTCCGGTTTCATCATCCAGTCGATGAAGATCTTCGCGTTGCCGGGGTGCGGTGCGCTTTTCGGTACGGCGAAGTTGTCCTGGAACATCGCCAGGCCTTCACGGGGGTAGACGTACTTGATGGTGCTCTTCTGCAGGGTGGCCCGCGCTGTAGAACCGTTCCAGTTCTGCATCATGATCACTTCACCGCTGGCCATGCGGTCGACGGTGTTGTCCGAGCTGTACATCTTCAGGAAGGGTTTCTGTTTTTGCAGCAGTTCGAGGATGCGCTTGGCGTCCTGCGGGTTTTCGCTGCACTCGTCGACATTCAGGTAGTGACTGGCGGCGTTGATCACGCTGCTGGAGGTGTCGAGGGCGGCGAGCTGACCTTGCAGTTCCTTGCGCGGCTCGAAGAACTCTTTCCACGAGTCGTCGAGCTTGCCGCCGGGCACCCGGGCGCTGTCATAGGAGAACCCGGTGGTGCCCCACAGGTACGGTGCCGAGAACTTGCGGCCCGGGTCGAAGCTCGGGTCGCGGAACGCCGGTTTGACGTACTGGAAGTTGGGCAGGGCCGAGGCGTCGATTTCCAGCAGCAGGTCCTGGTTGATCAGGGTGCGCATGATCGATTGCGACGGCACGATCACGTCGTACGCCGCGCCGCCGGCCTGCAACTTGGCCAGCAGGGTTTCGTTGCTGTCGTAGCCGTCCATGGTGACCTTGATGCCGGTCTCCTTTTCGAACTTGGCCAGCAGTTCCACCGGGTAGTAGTCGGTCCAGTTGTAGAAAAACAGTTCCTTGGGCTCGGCGGCCTGGGCGCTGAACGCCGTAAACGCGGTGAAGCAACTCAAGGCCAGACCGGCAACGGCGAAACGCATGCTTTTCACTTTCTTGCTCATATAGAAGTCTCCAGGCTTATTGTTGTTTGCCGCGCTGTCCCAGCCAGAAGGCCAGCACTACCAGCACGATGGAAATCACCAGCATCAGGGTCGAAATCGCGTTGATCTCCGGTGTTACGCCGGCCTTGATCGCCGAGAAGATGTACACCGGCAGGGTCGTCGAGCCGGGGCCCGCGACGAAGAAGGTCATGATGAAATCGTCGAGGCTGACCACGAACGCCAGCACCGAACCGGACAGCACCGCCGGCCACAGCAGCGGCAAGGTCACCCGGCGAAACACCTGCCAGGGGTTGGCGTACAGGTCGTTCGCCGCTTCCAGCAGGCTCTTGTCCAGGTCGTTGAGCCGCGCGCGGATCGGCAGGTAGGCGAAGGGAATGCAGAAGCCGATGTGCGCGACGATCACCGTCAGCAGACCGAGCTTGATCCCCAGCGCCATGAACAGCAGCAGGGTGGCCACGGCGGTGACGATCTCCGGCAGGATCAGTGGCAGGTTGATCCCGCCCTCGACCATTTTCTGTCCGTAGAACGGCCGGTAGGTCGCCAGTGCCGCGAGCAGGGCAATCGCCGTGGCGCAGACCGTAGCGATGCTGGCGACGATGATCGAGTTCAGCGCCGCGGTCTGGATCGACGGGTTGGCCAGGATTCGCCCGTACCAGTCGAACGAGAACTCGGTCCACACCGTCGCCGAGCGGTTGGCGTTGAAGCTGTAGGCGATCAATACAAAGATCGGCAGGTACAGGTAGGCCAGCATCAACAGGCTGACTTCACGGGTCAGGGGCAGTTTCTTCAGGTGCAGGGCGATCATGCTTGTGCTCCCGGGCGGTGGGTCTTGGCGGCATTGCGGCTATAGAGGGCGTAGAGCACCAGGGACAGCAACATGATCCCCAGCAACAGGAACGACAGCGAACTCCCCAGCGGCCAGTTGCGCGCGGTACCGAACTGCTGCTGGATCAGGTTGCCGATCATCAGCGTCTTGCCGCCGCCAAGGATCGCCGGGGTAATGAAGGCTCCCAGGCTTGGCACGAACACCAACAAGGCACCTGCGATCACCCCCGGCATCGACAGCGGCAGGATGATCCGCCGCAACGCGTGCCAGCGATTGGCACCCAGGTCATAGGCGGCTTCCACCAGACGCCAGTCGAGTTTTTCCAGGGTCGAGTAGATTGGCAGGATCATGAACGGCAGGAAGCTGTAGACCAGGCCGACGCTGACCGCGAAGTCGTTGTAGAGCAGGGTGATGCCACCGGCCTGGGGGAACAGCGCGTTGAGGCTCTGGGCGACCCAGCCGTGCTCGCGCAGGATGATCAGCCAGGCGTAGTTGCGGATCAGCAGGTTGGTCCAGAACGGGATGGTGATCAGCAACACCATCAGGTTGCGTCGACGGGGTGTCAGGCTCGACATCCACAACGCCACGGGGAAGCCGAACAGGAAACACAGGACCGTGGTGCCACCGGCCTGGAACACCGAACGCAGCAACGCCTGGGCGTAGACCCAGTTGAGCTCCAGTTCGCCGTCGAAACCCTCCTGGAAAAACAGTTGCACGTAGCTTTGCAATTGCCAGTCGGCCTGCCAGTCGACGCCGCCATAGACGTTGCGCGGCAGCAGGCTGATGTAGCCCATGATGCCCAGCGGAATGGCGATCAGGGCCAGCAGGGTCAGGACCACCGGGCTGAGCAACAGCGCGCGGTTGAGGGCTGGGGAAGTGCTGCTGACGCTCATCTCAGGCCTCCATCAACAGGCAGGCGTGGGGCGGCAGGTTGACCGCGACGCGATCGCCCACCACCCGCCCGTGGCTCAGGCCTTCGTTGTTCTCGCGCAGCATGACCTTGATGTCGTTGTTCAGGCGGCATTGATAGAGCGTGGCCGTGCCGACATACAGCACGGCCTCGATCACACCGCGCAGATGATGCGGTTGGGTCGGCTCGACCAGTTGCGAACGCTCCGGGCGGAACGCCAGTTGCACCTTGCTGCCGTCAAAGCCCTGGGCCGGGCAGGGAATTTCCACGGGCATGCCGTTGGGCACGAAGAGCTTTTCGTTCTGTTGGCCACGTTTGATATGGCCGGGAAGGAAGTTGATGTCGCCGATGAATTGCGCGACGAACTGGTGTTGCGGCCGTTCGTAGATTTCATTGGGCGAGCCGATTTGCAGGATCTTGCCGGCGGACATCACGGCGATGCGATCGGACAGGGTCAGCGCTTCCTCCTGATCGTGGGTGACGAAAATGAAGGTGATCCCGGCTTCTTTCTGTACGCGCTTGAGTTCGACCTGCATTTCCTTGCGCAGCTTCAGGTCCAGGGCCGACAGCGGTTCGTCCAGCAACAGCACTTTGGGTTTTGGCGCCAGGGCCCGGGCCAGAGCCACCCGTTGCTGTTGGCCGCCGGACAGTTCGGCCGGTTTACGCTTGGCCAGGTGCTGCATTTGCACCAGCGCGAGCATCTCATCGACCCGCTGCGGAATCAGTTTGCGATCAAGGCCCTGCATCTCGAGGCCGAAGGCGATATTCTGCGCAACACTCATGTGCGGAAACAGCGCGTAACTCTGGAACACCGTGTTGACCCGACGCTTGAACGGCGGCAAATCGTTGACCGGTTCGCCAGCGAGACGGATCTCACCGTCGCTGACATGCTCGAAGCCGGCGATGGTGCGCAGCAGGGTGGTTTTGCCGCAGCCGGAGGGGCCGAGCAGGGTGAAGAATTCGTTGTCGGCAATGTCCACCGAGACGTTATCGAGGGCTGGTGCCAGCCCCGGATCGTCGGAATATCGCTTTGAGACGTTTCGCACTTCGATTGCTGTTGGATGACCCATTATGGTGCATTCCTCTAATTATTGTATGCAAAATATGGATGCAATTTAGAAATACCCGGATTAATCTGTCCGTGCAAGCCCCTTTTTCAATGGCTGTTCATTCGCCAGGGTCGTTTGCACAGGGCGCAAGGAGTTGATGAATGACGGAAAAGAAACTGGAAACTACGGTCGACCGCGTCTACCAAGGGGTTTACGAGGCGATCAGCAAGCGTTCGTTGCGTCCGGGCATGAAGCTCGGCGAAGCCTCTTTGGCCGAGCTGTTCAATGTCAGCCGCACGTCTGTCCGGGCCGCGCTCAAGCAATTGGAAGCCGACGGGCTGGTCACCACCGAGCCCAATAAAGGTGCGTCGGTGTCGCTGCCCAGTGACGAAGAGATCCGTTCGCTGTTCGAAACCCGTCGCCTGGTCGAGATCGGCATCGTCAGCGAACTGTGCCGTCGGCGTGATACGGCGGTGACCCAGGACCTGCGCGATCACTTGCTGTTGGAGGATGAAGCGCATCAAAGCGGTGATCACGAGCGGTTGATTCACCTGCTCGGCGAGTTCCACATCAAACTGGCCCGCAGCCTGAACAACCCGGTACTGCTGGACTGGTTCCAGAAGCTGATTTCCCGGGCGTCGCTGTATGCCGCCGCTCTGGATGACGACAGCCACGAAGCCTGCCGCGACGACGAACACCTGCGGCTGATCGAATACATCGAAGCAGGCAACCAGAGTGCGGCCATCGAACTGACCTGCATGCATTTGAATGGCATCGAGAAGGCCATTCTGGATGTCGCGGCCACCCTGAAAAGCAGTTACAACCCACTAAAGCACTTGATCGAGGTGTAGTGCACGGACTCTCGGTTACCGAGGACCAAATTGTGGGAGCGGGCTTGCTCGCGAAAGCGGTGTATCAGCAGACGAATATGTTGAATGACACACCGCCTTCGCGAGCAAGCCCGCTCCCACAAGGGATCTCCAGTGGCCCGCGAGAATCAGCTATACCTCTATGAAACGAATAGCGTGCAGGATGCTCGAAACAAACGGGTGCAACTTACCGGGATAGAGCCAGCCGATGCAGTTTCTAGAGGAAAGCCACGGGTGCTCCGGGTGGAACGGCGAAATGGCCGGACGCATTCGTGCGTTCGACTGGAGCCTGACCGAACTTGGCCCGCTCGATTCATGGTCCAGGAGCCTGAGTAGCGCGGTGCAGTTGATGCTCGCGTCCCCACTGCCGATGGTGATGCTCTGGGGCCAGTCCGGGTACATGATCTATAACGACGCTTATTCCAAGTTTGCCGGTGGGCGCCATCCGTATCTGCTCGGCTCTGCCGTAGAACTGGGTTGGCCGGAAGTTGCCGAATTCAATCGCCACGTGGTCGACACCTGCCTGGCGGGCGGCACCTTGTCCTATCGCAACAAAGAACTGGTGCTGCTGCGTGACGGGGTTCCGGAAGATGTCTGGATGGACCTCTACTACAGCCCGGTGGCCGACGATGACGGGCGCCCGGCCGGGGTCATGGCCATGGTGGTGGAAACCACCGATCGGGTGATCTCCGAACACCGGCGACAGGCGGCTGAAGACGCCTACCGCGCCGACAACGAACGGGTACGCCTGGCGCTGAACGCCGGCGCCTTGCTCGGTTCCTTTGTCTGGGACATCAAGGCCAACGTGCTGTCGGGTGACGAGCGCTTCGCTCGCGCGTTCTCTTATCCACCCGGGCAAGACCTGCAAAACCTGTCTCAGGAAATCGCTGAAAGCCGGATCCATCCGGATGACCGCAGTTGGGTTCAGGAACGAGTCACACTGTCGGTGGAGACGGGCGAGCCCTACAACGTCGAATACCGGATCCGGCGCCCGGATGGCAGCTACCTCTGGGTACTCGCCAGTGGCTGTTGCGAGTTCAATGAGCAGGGCGAGGCGTTTCGTTTCCCCGGCGTGCTGATCGACATCCACGAACGCAAGACCGCCGAAGAGTCCCTGCTCAAGTTCACCCGCAACCTGGAACAGCGGGTGGCCGATGAGGTCGAGGCGCGGCTGGCGGCGGAAGAACAACTGCGCCAGTCACAGAAGCTCGAAGCCATCGGCGGTCTCACCGGTGGTGTGGCCCATGACTTCAACAACCTGTTGCAAGTGATCGCCGGCAACCTGCACCTGCTCGCGCGCCATGAGCCGGATAACGCCAATGTGCAGCGCCGGGTCTCGGCGTCGATTGCCGCCGTCGAGCGCGGTGCCAAGCTGTCTTCGCAATTGCTTGCATTTGCCCGCCGCCAACCGTTGTCACCCGCGGTCTTCACCTTGCGGCAGATTTTCGATGGCCTGGCGGAGCTGTTGCTGCGTGCCCTGGGTGAAACCCTTCAGGTCCACATGACGGCACCCGAAGATTCCTGGAATGTGTTTGTCGATCGCAACCAACTGGAAAACGCCATTCTCAATCTGGCGATCAATGCCCGTGACGCCCTTCAAGGCGAGGGCAGGATTGACCTGTGCGCGGAAAACATCGTCCTCGATCGCAAATTTTGCGCCGCAAAGGGCATTGCCCCCGGGGACTATGTACGGGTGTCCGTGACGGATACCGGCGTCGGCATGCCGCCGCAGGTGCTGGCCCAGGCGTTCGAGCCATTCTTCACCACCAAGGCCGACGGGCAGGGCACCGGCTTGGGCTTGAGTATGGTGTTTGGCTTCGTCAAGCAGAGTGGCGGTCATATCGAAATCGCCAGCGACGTGGGGCGGGGGACTCGGGTGCAGCTGTACTTCCCGCGCACCTTGCGCGCGGCCCCCAGCGAAACGCCGGGCCCTGATGTGCCGCAACGGGGCGGGCACGAACGCATCCTGGTGGTCGAGGACAATGAGGCCGTGAGGGTATCGGCGGTGGAGTTGTTGCGCGAGGAGGGCTATCAGGTCCTCACGGCCACCAACGGTGACATCGCCATGAAAATGTTGCTGGAAGGGCTGGCGGTGGACCTGATTTTCACTGACGTAGTCATGCCCGGCCTGATCAAGAGTTCGGACCTGGCGGCCTGGGCGAAAGTGCAGGAGCCACCGGTGGCTGTGTTGTTCACCTCGGGGCATACCCGCGACATCATCTCGCGCAATCACCAGCTCAGTCCCGACACCCACCTGCTGAGCAAACCCTACAACCCCGAAGCACTGACGCAGATGGTGCGCACGGTGCTTAGCGGGTGACAAAAACAGGTGATTCTCCACGCAGGTTTTCAAAGGTGACCGAGTGATCGTCAACCCGTGGAGGCGCCGGTGCAGGCAAGGTTTTATCGCATTGGCGACCGGACGACGAACGGACACCGCTGGTCTGACAGGTGGTCGACAGAACAGGCTAACCGAGGCCATTCTGATAGTTGGTGAACGCAATTGATCGCGTTTCGCTGCCGATCAACAAACGGAGGTGTTCCATGCCGGTGCCCCATGACCTTTATCAGGATCTGAAACGCTCAAAGGAAGAAGTCCAGCAGAAACGCACCAAGGATCCGTTACTGGATTCACTGCTTAACAAGTATTCCCAGGCGGATGCCGAAGTGGTGAAAGCAGAGGAGGCCAAGTCCAACGATGACACCGTAAGGAAGCTCAAGGAGGCACGTCTGCTGGTCAAGGACAAGATCGTCAAGCAACTTGGCTCGTCGTCCTGACCCAGCGAGCTGCCACCGACGACCGGTGGCGGGAAAGTTGGAACGGCATCACAACCGGCACCTCGAATGTTCAGAGACCGCTGTTATGGCTCTCAACGAGGTGCCTCATGACCCAGCCCAAATACCCCAGCGAACAACAGGGTGGCCACGACCCGATCCCCACTCATCCCGAACCCCTGAGCCCCGAACACACCACGGTCAATCCCGAGGAAGAGCCGGGCATCGATGAGTGGCCGGATGATGAGGGTGTCGACATCGATCCAGAATGAACACCGCCCTCTGTAGGAGCGAGCTTGCTCGCGATGGTCGTTAACGATGCCGCGTGTTTACTGACTAAACGCAGTGCATTTGAGTCCATCGCGAGCAGGCTGAACTGGCCTAATAATTCCGGACACCTCTTAAGGGCGATATGATTTCGCCAACTTGGAGGTTCCATGAACGAAA
>NZ_JBXAHJ010000028.1:0-14922 GCF_058794995.1 Pseudomonas sp. GW823-FHT06E10
GCTGCCGTCGCCGAGATTTTTTTCGTAGACCGTCAGCTCACCGCCATACACGTTGAGGCCGTCGAGGGTCACCGGATTGTCGTTGTTGGAGACGTTGAGCACCAGGTAGGCAGTACGGCTGTCGCCGTCCGAATCGGTGATTGTGTAGGTGAAGGTTTCGGTGCCGTCGCCACCACCGTGCAGGGCTTTGAAGTCGGCATCGCTGGTGTTGAGGGTGTAGGTGTAAGTGCCGTTGGCATTCAGCACCAGGGTGCCGTAGGTGCCGGTGAAGGTACCAGGAGTAATCGGGCCGGCGTTTTCGCCTAGCGGCACGCGGTCGGCGCCTTGCACGTCGTTGGTCAGCACGTTGCCGTTGAGGGTCAGCAGGGTTTCTGAAGCCGTTGATGCATTGCTGTCGTCCACGCCTTTCGGCAGGTCGTCGACGATGTTCACGTCGAGGCTCCCCGTGGCGGTCGTGCCGTTGTCATCGACCACGGTCACAGCGAACTGCTCAGGCAGGGTGTTGGCACCGTTGGCGGTTGGGTGCGCCTCGTTATCGTTCAAGGTGTAGCTGTAGCTGATTACCCCGGTCGCCGCGTTGAACCCGGTAATGGTCAGGGTGCTGCCCAGCGGGGTGGTGATCGATTGCGGGAAGCCGGCGGCCACGCCAGCGGTGACCACGGCGATGCCGCCGACAGTCAGGGTCGTTACACCGTCGAGTGCAGTGACGGTGAAGGTGCCGCTCTGGGTCAGGGCCGACGCGTTGGGGTTGCTGCCGTCGCCGAGATTTTTTTCGTAGACCGTCAGCTCACCGCCATACACGTTGAGGCCGTCGAGGGTCACCGGATTGTCGTTGTTGGAGACGTTGAGCACCAGGTAGGCGGTACGGCTGTCGCCGTCCGAATCGGTGATTGTGTAGGTGAAGGTTTCGCTGCCGTCGCCACCACCGTGCAGGGCTTTGAAATCGGCATCGCTAGTGTTGAGGGTGTAGGTGTATGTGCCATTGGCATTCAGCACCAGGGTGCCGTAGGTGCCGGTGAAGGTACCGGGGGTGATCGGGCCGGCGTTTTCGCCGAGCGTCACCCGGTCCGCGCCCTGCACGTCGTTGCTCAGCACGTTGCCGTTGAGGGTCAGCTGGGTTTCCGAGGCGATATTGGCGTTGCTGTCGTTCACACCGTTGGGCAGGTCGTCGACGATGTTCACGTCGAGTGAACCGGTAGCAGTGGTGCCGTTGTCGTCGACCACAGTCACGGAGAACTGCTCGGGCAATGTGTTGGCGCCGTTGGCAGTTGGGTGGGCTTCGTTATCGACCAGCGTGTAGCTGTAGCTGACCACGCCGGTTACCGCATTGAACCCGGTGATGGTCAGGGTGCTGCCCAGCGGCGTAGTGATCGATTGCGGGAAGCCGGCGGCCACGCCAGCGATGACTACGGCGATGCCGCCCACGGTCAGGGTGGTTACGCCATCCAGCGCGGTGACGGTGAAGGTACCGTCCTGGGTCAGGGCCGGTGTATCCGGGTTGCTGCCGTCGCTGAGGTTTTTCTCGAAGACGGTCAACTCACCGCCCTCAGTATTCAAACCGCCAATCGTGATCGGGTCATCGTTGTTGTGGATTTGCAGCACCAGGTTGGCGGTGCTGCTGTCGCCATCGGCGTCTGTCAGCGTATAGGCGAAGGTTTCCGTGCCATTGCCGCCGCCGTGCAACGCCTGGAAGTCGGCATCGCTGGTGTTGAGGGTGTAGGTGTAAGTGCCGTTGGCATTCAGCACCAAAGTGCCGTAGGTGCCGGTGAAGGTGCCGGGGGTGATCGGGCCGGCGTTTTCGCCGAGCGTCACGCGGTCAGCACCTTGCACGTCGTTGCTCAGCACGTTGCCGTTGAGCGTGAGCAGGGTTTCCGAGGCGGTGCCATTGCTGTCGCCCACGGCGTTGGGCAGATCGTCGACGATGTTCACGTCGAGAGAACCGGTGGCAGTGGTGCCGTTGTCGTCGACCACGGTCACCACGAACTGTTCGGGCAATGTGTTGGCGCCGTTGGCAGTTGGGTGGGCTTCGTTATCGACCAGCGTGTAGCTGTAACTGACCACGCCGGTTACCGCATTGAACCCGGTGATGGTCAGGGTGCTGCCCAATGGAGTGGTGATCGATTGCGGGAAACCGGCGGCCACGCCAGCGGTGACCACGGCGATACCGCCGACAGTCAGGGTCGTCACGCCGTCGAGGGCGGTGACGGTGAAGGTGCCGTTCTGGGTCAGGGCAGTGGCATCCGGTGCACTGCCGTCGCTGAGGTTTTTCTCGAAGACGGTCAACTCGCCGCCCCCGGTATTCAACCCGCCAATCGTGATCGGGTCATCGTTGTTGTGGATCTGCAGCACCAGGTTGGCGGTGCTGGTGTCGCCATCGGCGTCTGTCAGCGTATAGGCGAAGGTTTCCGTGCCATTGCCGCCGCCGTGCAACGCCTTGAAGTCGGTATCGCTGGTGTTGAGGGTGTAGGTGTAAGTGCCGTTGGCATTCAGCACCAAAGTGCCGTAGGTGCCGGTGAAGGTGCCGGGGGTGATCGGCCCGCTGTTTTCGCCGAGCGGCACGCGGTCTGCGCCCTGCACGTCGTTGCTCAGCACGTTGCCGTTGAGCGTGAGCAGGGTTTCCGAGGCGGTGCCATTGCTGTCGCCCACGGCGTTCGGCAGGTCGTCGACGATGTTCACGTCGAGAGAACCGGTGGCAGTGGTGCCGTTGTCGTCGACCACGGTCACGGCGAACTGCTCGGGCAATGTGTTGGCGCCGTTGGCAATTGGGTGGGCTTCGTTATCGACCTGCGTGTAGCTGTAGCTGACCACGCCGGTCGCCGCGTTGAACCCGGTGATGGTCAGGGTGCTACCCAGCGGGGTGGTGATCGATTGCGGGAAACCGGCGGCCACGCCAGCGGTGACCACGGCGATGCCGCCGACGGTCAGGGTCGTCACGCCGTCGAGGGCGGCGACGGTGAAGGTGCCGTTCTGGGTCAGGGCAGTGGCATCCGGTGCACTGCCGTCGCTGAGGTTTTTCTCGAAGACGGTCAACTCACCGCCCCCGGCATTCAAACCGCCAATCGTGATCGGGTCATCGTTGTTGTGGATTTGCAGCACCAGGTTGGCGGTGCTGCTGTCGCCATCGGCGTCTGTCAGCGTATAGGCGAAGGTTTCCGTGCCATTGCCGCCGCCGTGCAACGCCTGGAAGTCGGCATCGCTGGTGTTCAGGGTGTAGGTGTAAGTACCGTTGGCATTCAGCACCAAAGTGCCGTAGGTGCCAGTGAAGGTACCGGGGGTGATCGGCCCGCTGTTTTCACCGAGCGTCACCCGGTCCGCGCCCTGCACGTCGTTGCTCAGCACGTTGCCGTTGAGGGTCAGCAGGGTTTCCGAGGCGGTGCCATTGTTGTCATCAACTGCTTGCGGCACGTCGTCGATGATGCTGATATCCAGCGTACCGGTAACGCTGTCGCCATTGCTGTCGCTGGCCACCACGGTGACGTGTTCGGCAAGACTATTGGCACCCTCGCCGCTTGCGTGGGTTTCGGCACGGTTGAGGGTGTAGCTGTAACTGACCACGCCCGTGGCCGGGTCGTAACCGGTGATGGTCAAGGTACTGCCCAGAGGTGAGGTGATCGACTGCGGAAAACCTGCCGCCACACCGCCGCTGATCAAGTTGATTGTGCCGATGCTGAGGCTGGTCAGCCCGTCTGGCGCATTGATGGTGAAGGTGCCGCTTCGCGTCAGCGAAACTTCGTTCCTCGCCGAACCGTCGGCCAGGTTGGCTTCATTGACAGTCCGCTCGCCGTTCTGCTCCGACAGGCCGACGAAGGTGACCGGATTGTTCGGCACCTGCGGCGGCACCACAGGGGCTTCGTCCGCTACAGCGATGTCCGGATTAACGTTAAGGCGCTCTTCGGGAAATTCGGGAATGCCATTGAACCCGGCAGTGGGGAAGCCGATGACCGGATCGACTCGCCCGCCCACTTCTTCGAGCATGACAAAACTATGGCCACTGCCCGGGATGCCGCCCGGTACTCCGGTAGTCATGGCAGGCCCGGCAGCGGTGGCTTCAGCGGTTTGGGTCGGGTCGTCGCCCGCCGCAATGGCTTTTTGCAGCTGTTCGACATCGGTCAGTTGCGCTTCGCTCGGAGTCACCGCTTCGGGTGAGTCGATATGGGGAATCTGATTGGCGAGCAACTGCGGCGTCATCTGCATGCTGCTGTCGCGCCCGAGGGTCAGTTCCTGGCCATTTTGCAGATGTACCGCCACCGCGCCTTCAGCGCCGGTGCTCAGTCGGTCGCCAGCGAACAGCCGGTCCCCCTCGACCAAAGCACGCCGGGTGCCGTCGCTCGCAACCGCGAACACCTGACCGATGACCTTACTGACGATTCCGATGAGCGTTGCCATGTGCACTTCCTCCGCCGCCAACCGCTGTCGGCACCTTGATTGCGCGAAGAACGTGCTCATGGCTCGAGCGGGTTGTCTGGCGGATCGTGTTCCGGGTGCCGGTTTACTTGAGTAAGCCGTGGCCCCGGCAACGATCTCGCCCAGCCAGTCGCTCACGGCGCTGTTTACGATTTCGGGAAAATCCCTCTGCAATCAATGGCATCGGATCCCTGTTCGCAACAACGTTGCCTGTGAGCGATGCGTAACGATCTCGAAGCACTCAAGTGACAAAAAACCGTCACCACAAGATCGCTCGCATCCCTCCCCTCCAGCACTTCTCCGCTCTATTTCGATAAGTGGATTGGAACTTTCCTAAAACCCTGATGAGCGCCCTAGAGCCCATAAAACAAGGGCTTTCTAATTGAACAATGTGCTGGATTTTGCAGAGCGCATAAGTTTTTTTTGGCATATCCGTTATGAAAAAAATTTCTTGGCTACGCTCCAGAATGTTCTTAGCTCTTTTGTTAAAGATGTGAAACAACTTTACCGGTAAATTTCGTCAAATAATTGGCGACAGACAAGCACCATCAGGAATCAGGGAGATGTAAATGCGCCTATTAACCCCCCTCTGTAGCGCGGTTCTTTTGGCCATGGCCTGCTCGTCCCAGGCGCAGGCCATAACGCTGACCGAAGCGATCCAGAGCACCATTGCGACCCACCCGGAACTGGCATCCCGGGTGGACAGCCGACTGTCGGCGGATGAGGACGTGAAGGTCGCCAAAGGGGGCTTTTATCCATCGGTTGATTTGAACGCCGCCTACGGGCGCGGGTACAGCGATAACACCAATACCCGGGCGTTCGGCAATCACCACACCGAAATTCTCAACTACACCCAGTCGGAATTGCGCCTGCGGCAAATGCTCTTCGACGGGTTCAACACTTCCAATGAGGTCGAACGCACCAAAGGCGTGGTCAACTCGCGAGCCTATTACGCTCAGGGTACGGCTCAGGATCTGGCCCTGCGCACCACCGAGGTTTACCTCGAAGTCCTCAAGCGCCGCGAACTGGTGACCCTGGCCAAGAACAACCTGCAAGCGCACTTGCGGGTCAACGACCAGATCGGCCTGCGCACCCAGCGCGGCGTGGGCAGCAACGCCGATGCCGACCAGTCCAGCGCTCGCCGGGCACTGGCGGAAAACAACCTCGACACCGCCGAAGTCGATCTGGCCGATGCCGAGTCGAACTTCTATGCCGTTGTGGGGCGCATGCCCGATGAACTCGAAACTCCGCCGTCGATTCGCGGCGAAGTCCCTGCCTCCCTGCCCGAAGCCCAGCAGAGCATGGTGGAAAACAACCCTTACCTGAAATCCGCCCAGGCCGACGTGCAATCAGCCGAAAGCCAGTACGAAGTCGCCAAGTCGCCGTTCTACCCACGCTTCGACGCCGAGGCGGCGGTGGGCGCGAACAACAACCTGCAGGGTGAGGAAGGTCACGACAACGAATGGCGGGTCGGCGTGGTGATGAACTACAACCTGTTCCGCGGCGGCAGCGACAAGGCGCGCCTGGCCTCCGACTCGCACAAGATCAACCAGGCCATGGACATCCGCAACAATGCCCTGCGCCAGCTCAACGAGAACATTCACCTGGCCTGGAACGCCATGGTCAACGCCAAGAAACAAACCCCGACCGCCCGTGAATACGCCGACACCAGTAAGCGCGTGCGCGTCGCCTACCAGGATCAGTTCGGCCTCGGCCAACGGACCCTGCTGGACCTGCTCGACAGCGAAAACGAGCTCTACAACGCCAACCGTCGCTACACCGAAGTGCGCTACACCGAAGAGTTCTCGATGTACCGTGTCCTGGCGAACATGGGCCAGTTGCTGAGCAAGCAACGGGTCGTACTGCCCGCCGACGCGATCGCCCAGACCGAAGTGAAAAACGAAGCTCGTCTACCTGACATGAAGTAGTGCACGGGAGGGTTCAATGACCAGCATGGAACCCGGCAACACCGGTGTCGATCCGCGCCTGAGCTTCGATGACCCGCTTCTGGACGGTCTGTTGATCCTCTGCAAACTCCACGGCGCGACGGTCAGTCGCGCCAGCC
Source organism: Pseudomonas sp. GW823-FHT06E10 (assembly GCF_058794995.1). Classification (NCBI taxonomy): domain Bacteria; kingdom Pseudomonadati; phylum Pseudomonadota; class Gammaproteobacteria; order Pseudomonadales; family Pseudomonadaceae; genus Pseudomonas; species Pseudomonas sp. GW823-FHT06E10. The sequence goes on from NZ_JBXAHJ010000028.1 coordinate 6,470, forward strand.
TCAGTGCCGGGCTCCCCATGGCACACCAACGCCTGAGCCTGGACCTGCTGCCCCGTGCAGCGGCCCGGGCCGGTTTGCAGGCGCGCTTGCTGCGCCGCGACCTCAAAGACATCTCCTCGCTCAACCTGCCCGTGCTGCTGCTGCTCAACAACGGCCGCACGGCTGTGCTGCGTCGTTATGGCGAGGACGGCAAGGTGCTGATCCTGCCCAGCGAAGCCGACGGCGGCGAACAATGGCTCAGCCCAGAGGAGCTGGCCGAACACTACAGTGGCCAGGCATTGTTCGCCCGGCCACGTCACGAACTCGAAGACTTGCGATCGCCGCTGGTGCCTCGGGTCCAGGCCTGGTTTCGCGATACGCTGAAGCTGTCGAAATGGCTGTACAGCGATGCGATCCTGGCGAGCTTCCTGATCAACCTGCTGGGACTGATGGTGCCGCTGTTCGTGATGCAGACCTACGATCGCGTGGTGCCGAACCAGGCCACTTCGACCTTGTGGGTGCTGGCGATCGGTTTGCTGATCGGCACGGCTTTCGAACTGGTGCTGCGAGTTGTGCGCGCGCACTTGCTGGATACCGCCGGCAAGAAAACCGATGTGATCCTGTCGGCCACCCTGTTCGAGCGCATCACCGGCATGGCGATGAAAGCACGGCCGGCGACCATCGGTGGCTTCGCCCAAAGCATTCACGACTTTCAGGGCCTGCGGGAATTTCTCACCGCCGTGACCCTCACCAGCCTGATCGACCTGCCCTTCTGCCTGCTGATGCTGCTGGTGATCGGCCTGCTCGGTGGCTGGCTGGTGGTGATCCCGATGCTGGCGTTTCCCATCACCATCATCTTCGCCATGGTGATCCAGGTGCGCCTGCGCGATACCGTGCAAAAAAGCCTCAGCCTGGGCGCCGAACGCCAGGCACTGCTGATCGAAACCCTCAGCGGCCTGGAAACCCTCAAGGCCTGCAGCGCCGAAAGCGAACGCCAGCACAAATGGGAAAGCACCCACGGCGCCCTCACCCGCCTCGACAGCCACGCGCGCAACCTCTCGGCCCTGGCCACTAACGGCACGTTGTTCATCCAGCAACTGTCCGGCATGGCAATCATCGTCGCCGGGGTCTACAGCATCATCGCCGGCAACCTCAGCGTCGGAGCCCTGGTGGCCAGTTACATGCTCGGTAGCCGGGTACTTGCACCACTGGGTCAGATCGCCGGCCTGATCACCCGCTACCAGCAAGCGCAACTGACCATGAAAAGCACCGATGCGCTGATGGGGCTGCCCCAGGAGCGCGACGCCAGACAACGGCCACTGGAGCGCACCCAACTGCAAGGCGCACTGGATGTTGTCGGCGTAACCTTCCACTACAACGGCCAAAGTGCGCCTGCCCTGGCCAATGCCAGCTTCAGTGTGAAACCTGGCGAGCGCATCGGCATCATCGGCCGCAGCGGCTCAGGCAAAAGTACCCTGGCGCGACTGGTGATGGGCTTCTACGAACCGGATGAAGGCCAGTTGCTGCTCGATGGTCTGGACCTGCGGCAACTGGACGTCGCCGACCTGCGCCATCAAATCGGTTACGTCGCCCACGACCTGCCGCTTTTGGCCGGCAGCCTGCGCGACAACCTGACCCTCGGCGCGCGCTATATCAGCGACTCACGCATGCTCGAAGTAGCAGAGATGACCGGCGTTACCGAACTGGCCCGGCAACACCCGCAAGGCTTCGACCGGCCCGTGGGTGAACGCGGGCAACTGTTGTCCGGCGGCCAGCGCCAGGCCGTATTGATGGCCCGGGCGATGTTGCTCGACCCGCCCATCATGCTGCTCGACGAACCCACCAGCGCCATGGACAACAGCAGCGAAGACGTCCTGCGGCAAAAACTTCACGGATGGGTCCAGGGCAAAACCATCCTGCTGGTGACCCACCGCACCTCGATGCTGAGCCTGGTGGACCGGCTGGTGGTACTGGACAACGGACGGATCGTCGCCGACGGTCCGAAAGACGCGGTCATCGATGCACTGCGCAAGGGCCGTGTCGGCTCTGCGGCCGTCTAGGAGTCGCCCATGTCTGCCGATCAAGGTTCCCGTGGCTACTTCGACAGTTTCAACAAAAGTGCCGAAACCGAGTACATGCCGGAAACCGCCGGCGCCTCCTTGCAGGACTCACCGCGCTGGTCGCGGATCACCGTGTGGCTGGCGGCCGCGCTGTTGGTCAGTGCACTGGTCTGGGCCAAATTCGCCGTGTTGCAGGAAGTGACCATGGGCGAAGGCAAGGCGATTCCGTCAAGCAAGGTCCAGGTGATCCAGAACCTGGAGGGCGGCATCGTCACTGAAATTTTCGTCCGTGAAGGACAGATGGTGAACAAGGGCGACACCTTGCTGCGCCTGGATGACACCCGCTACCTGTCGAACAAGGGCGAAAGCGAAGCCGATCGCTTTGCCTTGACCGCGCAGGTCGAACGGCTTTCGGCCGAAGCCGAAGGCCGGCCGTTCAAGCTGTCGGAAGAAGTGATCGCCAAAGCCCCGCAAGTGGCTGAAGACGAGCGTTCGTTGTACGAACAGCGGCAACGGCGACTGGCCAGCGAGCAGCGCACCCTGAGCGAACAACTACGGCAAAAAACCCAGGAGTTAGCGGAGTTCCGCTCGAAACAGGGTCAATTCAGTTCAAGCCTGGCGTTGTTGCAACAAGAGATGAACATGTCCGCGCCGCTGGTGGGCACGGGGGCGGTGTCACCGGTGGAAATCCTGCGGCTCAAACGCAGCGCGGTGGAGATTCGCGGCTCATTGAACGCCACCACACTGGCGATTCCCCGGGCGGAATCGGCGATCAACGAAATCAAAAGCAAGATCGACGAGTCGGAGCAAACCTTCCGCTCGGAGGCCGCCAAAGAGCTGAACGAGAAACGCACTGACCTGTCGAAAATCACGGCCTCGAGCATCGCCATCGACGACCGCGTGACCCGTACAACCGTGGTCTCGCCAGTGCACGGCATCATCAAGGTGTTGAAGGTCAACACCATCGGCGGCGTGGTCCAGCCCGGCAGTGACATGGTGGAAATCGTGCCGCTGGAAGACAACCTGCTGATCGAGGCCAAGGTACGGCCACAGGACGTTGCATTCCTGCATCCGGGCCAGAAAGCCATGGTCAAGTTCAGTGCCTACGACTACACCATTTACGGCGGCCTGAGCGCCAAGCTGGAGTTGATCGGCGCTGACACCATCACCGACGATAAGGGCAACAGCTTCTATCTGATTCAGGTGCGAACCGACAAAAACCATTTGGGCGGGGATGTGAAACCACTGCTGATCATCCCGGGGATGGTGGCGACGGTGGACATTATTACCGGGGAGAAAACGGTGCTGGATTATCTGCTCAAGCCGGTGTTGAAGGCGCGGACCGAGGCGATGCGGGAGCGGTAGGCAGTATCCAGAATCTGCAGTGACTGATCTGCCGCCATCGCGAGCAAGCTCGCTCCCACAGTGTCCGTGTCGTACAAAAAATCTGCGAATGCCACTGAACCTGTGGGAGCGAGCTTGCTCGCGATTAGGCCGGCAAGACCACCAATCATTTTTCAGAATGATTACGCTGGTAAACCTCCTCCCCCATCGCCGCAATCTGCCCCTCGATCAACGCTTCGAACGGTTTGAGCAATGGCGCAAACGAAGTCGGCGCTTCGAGGGTTTCCAGCGCCTGCACAATCGCCTCCACCGTCGACAACGCCCCCGGTCCCGGTGCCTTGCGCAACCGATAGCGGGACACACCGCCCTCGGCCAGCGTCATCCTTGGCAACGCCGCCAGCAGCGGATTGAGGTGCAGCATCTTGCGTGCCTTGCGCCAGGTACCATCCGGGACCACCAGCAGCAAGGGTTCGTCTGTCGCGGCACAAGCCTTCATCGGTTGGGCATCTTCGCCGGGAAACAGCAACCGCGCCCGATACCCCGGCTGATTCAACAGCGCTGGCAAATCCTCAAACACCTCGCCGACGATCAACTCGGCATTCGTCAACCCAAGCGCCGCCAGACGCGCGGTGTTCAACGCATGATTCACTTCGCTCGGATGCTGCAACAACAGTACCCGGGTGCGGCTGTCGAGGCTGGGAATCAGCGGGCACAGGCAATGAGTTTGCGGGCGCAGACAACGCTGACATTGAATTCTGGACATCGTCTCTACGCCTGATTCAGTTGAGCTTTAAGCAAGTCGCGGAATGTCTGGATCAGCGGCTCGCGGCTACGGCCCCGACGCACGATCATCGAGAACGGCGCTTGATAACCGAAGGTCGCCGGCAGCAGCACCCGCAAGTCACCCTTGTCGGCCCAGGCCTGGGCGTAGTGCTCCGGCAGGTAACCGATGTAGGCGCCGGACAGCACCAGGATCAACTGGGCCTCCATACTTTCTACCGTCGCGGCACTGTGCTTGAAACCGTGGCGCGCCAGTTCGGCCTGGCTCCAATAACCACGACCGACCATGCGCTGCTGGGTGATTACTTGCTCGGGAATGCGCCGCTCGTTGAACAGCGGATGCCGCGTGCTGCAATACAACCAGTGTTGTTCACGGTACAGCGGCATGTACACCAGGCCGCTCATGCGCGTGGAAAACGCACCGATGGCCAGGTCGAGACGGTTGTCCTGCACGCCGAGTTGCAATTCGTAAGGGCTCATCACCGACAAGTGCAAGTGCACGGCCGGGTGTTCCTGGCTGTAGGCGCCGATGGCTTCGGCGAACGGCAGGGCCTTGTCGCTGACGGTGGAGTCGATCACCCCCAGGTTCAAGGTACCGCGCAACTCGCCCTTGAGGGCGGCGGCGTACTGCTCGAAGCCTTCGAGTTCGCCCAACAGACGCAGGGTTTCCTGATGGAACAGTTCGCCCTTGCTGGTCAGGCTGAAACCGCCACGGCCGCGATGGCACAGCACCAGGCCAAGGGCTGCTTCGAGCTGGCTCATGTAGGTGCTGATGGCCGACGTCGAGAGATTGAGCTCCTGCTGGGCGTTGGCGAACCCCTGATGGCGCACCACGCTGACGAAGATGCGCAATAGTTTCAGGTCGGGTAAAGCGTTGGCCATGGAAATGCTCCGATCTCGGGGTGACGCGCAATGCTCGATTCAATGCAAATCCTGGTGGGAGCGAGCTTGCTCGCGATGAGGGCGTAACAGCCAACATCAATGTTGACTGACCCACCGCTATCGCGAGCAAGCTCGCTCCCACCAGGTTTGTTCCCGGCATTGGGTTTTGCGTATGGGGTGAAGTCTAACGCCGCCACTTCCATTAGTTTAGAAAAATCTGAACTAAGTATTTGCCCGTAGCGATTCTTCCCGGCCACTACATTTCGCAGAATCGGCGCCACAAGGTGCGCCCGTCCCTTCCGTGAACGGCGCAACCGACATAAATAAAACAACGACGATGAGGCCCTACCCGTGGACAAGATTCTTCACCAACCACTGGGCGGCAACGAAATGCCGCGCTTCGGCGGCATCGCCACCATGATGCGACTCCCCCATTTGAATACCGCTGCCGGCCTGGACGCTGCCTTCGTAGGCGTGCCCCTGGACATCGGTACCTCCCTGCGCCCCGGCACCCGCTTCGGGCCTCGCGAAATCCGCGCTGAATCGGTAATGATTCGCCCGTACAACATGGCCACCGGTGCTGCGCCGTTCGACTCGCTGTCGGTTGCCGACATTGGCGACATCGCGATCAACACCTTCAACCTGCTGGATGCCGTACGGATCATTGAAGAGTCCTACGACAACATCCTCGAACACGACGTGATCCCGCTGACCCTGGGCGGCGACCACACCATCACCCTGCCGATCCTGCGTGCCATCCATAAAAAGCACGGCAAGGTCGGCCTGGTGCACATCGATGCCCACGCCGATGTGAACGATCACATGTTCGGCGAGAAAATCGCCCACGGCACCACCTTCCGTCGCGCCGTTGAAGAAGGCCTGCTGGACCCGAACCGTGTCGTGCAGATCGGCCTGCGCGCCCAGGGCTACACCGCTGACGACTTCAACTGGAGCCGCAACCAGGGCTTCCGTGTGGTTCAGGCTGAAGAGTGCTGGCACAAATCGCTGGAGCCCTTGATGGCTGAAGTCCGCGAAAAAGTCGGCGGCGGTCCTGTTTACCTGAGCTTCGACATCGACGGCATCGACCCGGCCTGGGCACCTGGCACCGGTACCCCGGAAATCGGCGGTCTGACGACCATTCAGGCAATCGAGATCGTTCGTGGCTGCCAAGGCCTCGACCTGGTCGGTTGCGATCTGGTAGAAGTCTCGCCCGCTTACGACACCACCGGCAACACCTCGCTGCTGGCCGCCAACCTGCTGTACGAAATGCTCTGCGTACTGCCTGGCGTAGTCCACCGCTGAGGATCGGTCATGAGCGAACGTGATCAGGTTCTCAAGGCCGCCGCCGATCTGGTGTCCGCTTTTGCCCGTAACGATCGCGAAGCCTACTTCGGCGCGTTCAGCGCCGATGCCAGCTTCGTCTTCTACACCCTCGAACAGCCCCTGCTGTCGCGCGACGCCTATCAGGCGATGTGGGACAGCTGGCGCGCCGAGGATGGCTTCGAGGTGCTCTCGTGCACCTCAAGCAACGCTTTCGTCAGCCTGCAGGGTGACGTGGCGATTTTCATCCATGACGTGGCCACCGAGTTGCGCATGCAAGGGGAGCAACACTTCAGCCAGGAGCGCGAGACGATTGTTTTCAAGAAACAAGCGTCTGGCCAAGAACAACAAGGCCTATGGCTGGCCTGCCACGAACATTTATCCGCGATGCCGGAAGGGCTGCCACCCCCTTAGCCAACACAGGTGACGCTCACGCACGATGAGCGCGCCTTTATGATCGGAGCTGATCATGAATAACAAAAACAACGAAAAAAGCCTTAGCAGCATCGAAACAAACGGGGTCGAACAGATCCCGGACAATGAGCGTGACGCCAAGCCCAGCGATCTGTTTCGCCTGATCTTCGGCGGCGCCAACACCTTTGCCACCGCCGTGCTCGGCAGTTTCCCGGTGCTGTTCGGCCTGTCCTTTCAGGCTGGCGTCTGGGCGATTGTGCTGGGCGTGGTACTCGGTGCGCTGATCCTGGCGCCGATGGGCCTGTTCGGACCCATCAACGGCACCAACAACGCCGTCTCTTCCGGTGCGCACTTCGGCGTGCACGGGCGAATCGTCGGTTCGTTCCTGTCGCTGCTGACCGCTATCGCGTTTTTCTCGCTCTCCGTCTGGAGTTCGGGCGATGCACTGGTGGGCGGTGCCAAACGCCTGATCGATCTACCGGAAACCGATCTGACCCTGGGCCTGGCCTACGGTCTGTTCGCGCTGCTGGTATTGACCGTGTGCATCTATGGTTTCCGCTTCATGCTGTGGGTCAACCGCATTGCGGTGTGGGCGGCCAGCCTGCTGTTCCTTCTGGGCGTTTTCGCTTTCGCCCCTGCATTCGACAGTCAGTACGCCGGCACCGTAGCCATGGGCCAGGCCGGATTCTGGGCTGCGTTCATCGGGGCAGCATTGGTGGCCATGAGCAACCCGATCTCCTTCGGTGCGTTCCTCGGTGACTGGTCGCGCTACATCCCTCGTGATACGCCCAAAGGCCGGATCATGGTGTCGGTGATTGCCGCGCAACTCGCCACGCTGATTCCGTTCCTGTTCGGCCTCGTCACCGCCACTATCGTAGCGGTCAAGGCACCGGACTACATCGCGGCCAACAACTATGTCGGCGGTCTGCTGGCGGTATCGCCGAGCTGGTTCTTCCTGCCGGTGTGCCTGATCGCGGTCATCGGCGGCATGTCCACCGGCACCACTTCGCTGTACGGCACAGGCCTGGACATGTCCAGCGTGTTCCCTCGGGTGCTGTCGCGGGTCAAGGCCACGCTGCTGATCGGTGTGATGTCGATTGCCTTCATCTTCATCGGGCGCTTCGCGGCCAACCTGGTGCAGAGCGTGTCGACCTTCGCCGTGCTGATCATCACCTGCACCACCCCGTGGATGGTGATCATGATCATCGGCCTGCTGGTGCGTCGCGGCTTCTACTGCCCGGATGACCTGCAAGTGTTCACCCGCGGCGAGAAAGGTGGCCGCTACTGGTTCACCCACGGCTGGAACTGGCGTGGCCTCGGTGCCTGGATCCCGAGCGCGGCCGTTGGCCTGTGCTTCGTGAACCTGCCGGGTCAGTTTGTCGGGCCGCTGGGTGAAATGGCCGGTGGTATCGACATCAGCCTGCCGGTGACCCTGGGCCTGGCATCGGTGGTGTACCTGGTTCTGCTGAGCCTGTTCCCGGAATCGAGCGCAGTGTTCGGTCCGAACGACCCTCGCAGCAAGAGCACGGATTCGCTCGCTAAACCGGCGATGCGTCAAGCCGCCTGATTCAACGCACTACCTGCGGTCAACACATTACCTGTGGGAGCGGGGGGGGGGGGGGGGGGGGGGGGGGGGGGGGGGGGGGGGGGGGGGGGGGGGGGGGGGGGGGGGGG
>NZ_JBXAHJ010000029.1:0-14780 GCF_058794995.1 Pseudomonas sp. GW823-FHT06E10
CCCCATGTGAGAGTAGGTCATCGTCAAGATTAAATTCCGAAACCCCTATCTGCGTATGCAGGTAGGGGTTTTGTTTTAGTAGAAGTCACCAGTTTTCACTGGCACGTTAAAGTTCTAACGGGCTGGTTACAGAATTTCTTGACGACCATAGAGCGTTGGAACCACCTGATCCCATCCCGAACTCAGAAGTGAAACGATGCATCGCCGATGGTAGTGTGGGGTTTCCCCATGTGAGAGTAGGTCATCGTCAAGATTGAATTCCGAAACCCCTGTCTGCTAACGCAGACAGGGGTTTTGTCGTTTCAGGGGTACTGAAAAGCCCGTTGTGGAGCCTCTCCACAACGGGCTTTTTCACGCCTTACGCAAACAGCTTCAGCACATTGTTCATCGCATCATCGGCAAAACCCTGTACGAAGTCCTTGAAGCCCGGCAGTGCCTCGGCGGTGCCCTGCGCCGGTTCGGCGATGATGGTCCAGGTGGCTCTGGACTTGTCCGCATCCAGTGGTTCAACGCTCATCGCGGCCCACAGATTGGCCACACCCAGGGTGTTGTAGATAGTGGTCCAGGTCATGTGCCGTGCCTGGTCGTCCCGGGAGTTGAGCTGCTCGACCACCAGGTTGCCGTCCTTGAAAAACTTTTTGCGTAGCGATGACATGCCTTCGCCGGTCATCTCTATATGCGACAGTGCCGGGATGAAGCGATCGAAGCCGGCAAAGTTACCGACTACGGCCCATACCCGAGTGGCATCGGCGGGCACGTCCACCGAGGACACCACGTGGCAGCCTTGAGGGTTTTTGATCAGGGTGTCGGGTTGCAGAATACTCATGGTTTTGCTCCGTTTGGTTGCGTCAGATGAAATTGATTTCTTTGAGGTAATCGCAGCCGCGACGCAGCAGCGCCGGGGACTTTTGCGGGTAGTGCGCGCCCATTAGCCGAACACCGGCCTGGGCGTTGTCGTGGCCGATCATCGAGATATCGCCGATGTCCTCCTCGAAACCGTTGAGGTAGAACCCCAGCACGCCGAACAACGCGTTGTCGCTGTCGACCCGACCCAGTTGCTGTTGCCAGTCGGCGATGCTGACCATCGTGAATTCGCGGCCTGCCTCGCGGAAGGACGCCACGTAGTTGTCCCAGCTCAAGGGCTCGGGGTTGTGCAGGTTGAATACCGCTTGTTCCGGTTGATAACGACTGGCGTGGAAGGCGATGAATCGGGCGAGAAAGTCCACCGGCATCAAGTCGAAATTCAAGGTGAACTCCGGTACTTGGCCAAGCTGGATCGAGCCCTTGAGCATCAGCATCAGGCGATTCTTGTGCGGCTGACACACGCCCGTGAGGCTGTTGAAGCTGATGTTGCCGGGACGGTAGAGATTGACCCGCACACCAAGCTCCCGTGCCCGTTCGAGGATTCGCTCGCCGACCCATTTGGACAAGTTGTAGCCGTTCTTGATGTAGATCGGTGGTGTGAGTGCGGCCGGCAACTCGAGCACTCGGCCATCGGCGGATATCGTGCTGGAGGCCGAGAGCGTCGAGACGAAGTTGAAGATTTTTTTGCTGCGTCCTTCGCACAGGCGCAAACATTCGAAAATCGGCTCGACGTTGTCCCGGGCGAGCGACTCGTAATCGAGGACGTGATTGACGTTGGCCGCGTTGTGCACCAGAGCGCCAAACTCCTGATCCAGCCGCTGGTAAACCTCGGGCGCCAAACCGAGTTCCGGCCGTGTGACGTCTGCCGTGTAAACCCGCACCCGGCTCATATCCAGATGCTCCAGACGGTTCTCCCGTAACGCCTGGGCAAAGCGCTCGTTTGCCGATTGCCCGTTGCCGTCGCGAACCAGACAGGCGACTTCACTGGCGCCCCAGGCCAGCAATGCCTCAACGATGTGTACACCGACAAAACTGTTGGCACCGGTGACGATCACCTTGTGCACATCGCCCATGCGGCTGACGGGCATTGGCTGAATATCCAGTTCGCGGAAGGCATCACGCATGGCCTGTTCGCTCAGCACTTCTTCGCTGCCGAAGCCGCGTACCAGTGTCGCCAGTTTCTCGAGGGTGGGCATTTCGATGAAGCGGTTGATCGAGATGCTGCGCCCGAACTCCTCGCGCAGTCGCAGGAGCATGCGCGACAGGAGGATCGAGTGCCCGCCCAGATTGAAGAAGCTTTCGTCGGTGGAAATGTCGCTCGCCGGCAGCTCCAGCAACTGCGCCCAGATTTCCAGCAGCAGGGCCTCATCGGCGTTGACGGGCAGGCGCCTTGAAGGGTTCTCGGTGACGCTCACCGGCAGATCCAGCAACGCCTTGCGGTCGACCTTGCCATTGCTGGCGTAAGGCATGCTTGCCAGCTCGGTCCATGCAACAGGGTGCATGTAGTCCGGCAGGTGCTGTGTCGCGTGGGCCCTCAACGCCTGGCGAGCGCTGCCGGGAAGGTCCTCTCGGGGCTGGGCAAGGAAAGCCAGAATCCGCCGCTGGCTATCGATGATCACGGCAACCTGGCGATACAACTGGCTGTCGCGCAGGCAGCGCTCAATCTCTTCCGGCTCGACCCGGAAGCCGCGAATCTTCACCTGATTATCACGCCGACCGCACAGCTCGATCCCTTCAGCCGTCCACTTCGCCATGTCCCCGGTGCGATAGGCGCGCAGGGTCCGGCCATCAGGCAAGTTCAGTTCCAGATAACGCTCAGCGGTTTGCTGCGGGTTGTTCAGGTATCCCAGGCACACGCCCGGGCCGGCAATGTACAACTCGCCGACGGTCTGTTCGGCCACCGGTTGAAAATCGTCATCGAGAATCAACACCTGGCTGTTGGCGATTGGAGCGCCCAGCGAGCGGTTGTGGTCGCCTGGCTGGAGTTTGCGCGCGGTAATCAGCACCGTGGCCTCGGTGGGCCCGTAGAGGTTGTAGAGCTTGCCCTGACGGCTCAGCTGCTCGATGACCCACGGTTCGCAGACATCGCCGCCGGTCATCACACGGTCCAGACATTGCAACTGCTCCAGCGGCAGGATGCTTAACAAGGCGGGCGGTAAAAAGGCGTGGCTCAGCTGCCGATGACGAATCAGCTCCACCAGTTGCAGCGGATCGCGACGTTGGTCCTCGTCGGGCACGATCAGCTCGGCGCCTTGCAGCAGAGTCGGGAAGATGTCGATCAGCGATGAGTCGAAGCCCAACGAAGAAAACTGCAGCACCCGGCTCTGGCTGGTCAGCTGAACATAGTCGGCGTACCAGTGGGTGAAGTGCGCGAGGTTGGCCTGGCTGAGCAGCACGCCCTTCGGATGGCCGGTGGTGCCCGAGGTGTAGAGGGCCATGCATGGCGTATCGAGGTCGAGGCGTTGGCGCATCAACGGTTGAGAGAGATCTGCTGCATGGGCGTCGATGCTGCTGATGTCCAGCCCTGGCATCTCGTTCGCCAGGGGATGCTCGCCGTCATGCAGCAACAACACCGCGCCGGCATTCGTTAGGATGTACTGCTGACGTTGCAACGGATGGCTCGGCTCCAGCGGCAAGTACACCGCGCCGCTGCCCAGGATCGCCAGGATTCCCGCATACAGCGCGCTGCATTTGGGCAGGCAGATCCCGACGACTATCGGGCCTTGATGCTGATCCAGCAGCGGTCGAAGGCGTTGCTGGATGGCGCGGCTGTGGGCGTGCAACTGGCGATAGTCGAGGGTGATGCCATCGATGCTCAAGGCCGGACGGTCAGCATTCTGGATGCACTGTTGCTCCAGCCTTTCGATCATCGGCGTTTGCGCAAGTTGCTGCAGTCGTGGGTCGGCGGTGGCATTGAGGCGATGCACGAACGCGAGGCTGTCCAGGAACCGCAAACTCTCGATGCGCTCGAAGCGAACAGGTTCGGCGGGTTCGGCGAACCGAAAATAGTCGACATCGCGCGAGTAGCGGCTGACCAGCAGCGCCACGTGGTCAACCAGTGCTGTCATGGCCTGCCTACGCAACGCCTGGCCGTTACCCGACGGCTCATCGGCGATGGGTACACGGGTCAGCAGCGTTGAGCCATGGCTGCACAACAGGTCCAGCGAAGGCAGGCCGGACGCCTGCGGCAAGCCGAGCCCCAATTGCAATGTCAGCCGTGGCGCCTGAGCAGTGAACTGAAGCGACGTGCCATCGTCGATCAGCAGATCCACAGGCCCCGGCATTTCGTCGCGTGCGGATACCCGCGTCAGTGAGTGACCGTGTTGTTCGAGTTCCAATGCCAGCTCGGTCAGTGCCTGGCTTTGTCCGATGAGCAAGATGTCGAGACGTCTCATGATGGGCTCCTCGTCAAACCAGGTAGTCGCTGAGGGCGGTTTGTACGCACGGCGAATCGAGCAACGAACTACTGTGGAAAAACCGCACAATGTTGGCCACCAGCGGGTGATGGCGACTTATCGGGAAGGCCAGTGCCGATACTTCGTTCCTGAGGGCGTGGCGCGCCGAGTCGTTGATCTGCAGTGCGTCGATCAGGCAGAAGTCGAAGGATTTCTGGATGTCGTTGGTCAGGTAATGAGCAATGAACACCGGCAAGATCTGGGCGATGCACTGGCGGTCGTCTGCACTTGCGGCATGCCAGTAGATGCGTACCAGCCGTGCCCAAAAACCGGAGTGACGCCCCTCGTCCAGCAAGTGATCGGCCATCAGGCCCTTGATCGATTGCTTGACCGTGTCGTCCTTGGCAAACGCGGCGACATCACCGGTCACCGTGTTTTCGGCGATGGCCACGCAGATCAGTTCTACAGCGCTACGCAGGTGCTCCGGTGCGAGTGCCACGGCCGCCGGTATTGCTCGGCTCAGTTCGATTTCATCCGGCAATTCAATGGGGGTGATGCCGGTCAACGCGATGGTCTGTTGCATGAAATCCATCGCCACCAGTGCGTGATAATCCTCGTCCACCACGACAGTCATGGCGTCGTAGCGGCAGGCGAACGGGAACTCGACCGCGAAGCGATTCTTGGCGATGCTGCGGGCGGTTTTGTCGACGATCTCGGTTTCGAAGATCACCACATCGTTGATGAACTTGTAGAGGGTCTGCACTAGGGCGAAGTCGCGCTGTTCCGGGCATTGGCGCACAAAGGTTTCGCTCAGCACCAGCGGTTGGCGGCTCAACGGGTAGATCAGTTTGTCGTCGTTTTCCAGTACACGGCGCGGGCGGGTGCGGATGGTCGCGCGGCTCTCCCAGGCATCAGCGAAGGATTGGTAGTCTGCGGCGTTCATGCGCTCACCTCCGTGACGGATACGTTCATGCTCAGGCGCAACCCGTCCCACAGGGCGATACGACTTTCCACGGCTGCGATGGCGCTCGCGTACACGTCTTCCTGCCGTTGCGGGTCGCTATCGACGAGTCGCGACAGGAGCTTTTCCGCTGCCGGGCCGTGGTCCTCGGAATCGACCTCAATGTGCCGTTCGAGGTAGTAACGGAAGGTCGGCGCCTGCTCGATGCCGATGCCCCAATCGTCGAGGATGCGCTGGAACATCTGCGGGATAACGCTCTCGCGACCGTGCAGAAACGCCGCCGCCACACTGTGACCCGGTGCATGCAGTGCGGTGTGTAGCGTATGGCGAACGAAATCCGCGGCCGCCGGATCGACCTTGATGCTCTGCAAGGCCACGTCGTAGCTCACACCCTCTTGCTGCAGGGCCACGAAGCGTTCGATGGCAACGGTACAGGCGCCGACCTCGCGCATTGCATCCAGGTACAACTCGAAGTGGCTGTAATGACCCCGGGCCGGACGATCATCCGACTCCTCACCCAGTACGATCTCGTTGATCAACCGCGCGGCCTGGGGATCCTGCGGTGGCAGCCAGGGCAGTCGCACGCAGGTCAATTCCTGTTGCAGGCGCTTGGTCAGCGACATGAAGTCCCATACGGCAAACACGTGGGTTTCCATGAAGCGTCGCAGGACCGGCAGCGAATGTATTTCAGAGAAGATCGGGTGCTCGCTAAGTTCTGATTTTTTTTGAAGCAGACGTTCTTTAGTTGGTTTCATGGATGAGCCTGTAAATGATCCGGGGTGAGCAGTAATCAAGCACTGAAGTTCGCTGGAAGTTTTCTCCTGGCGAACGGGTACCTCAAACGTATTGATCTTTTTCAGTGCTATTGATGCCGAGTAGCTGAGGTGTTACTGCCGTTTGTGGTTGGCGGCGAAGAAAAACTAATACACATATAAAGTGTTGATCAAGTTGTTTTGTTATTATTTCAATATTCAACTTTTTCGAAGATGACAAGTTCCAATAAAACTTTTTATATTGGTTTTATTTTGGCGTAGTTACTCCTTCCGGCTTATGTAAGTCAGAATTAAATAAAGAGTGAATGCCTCACTCGAAGTAACTTTTTACGGGCGTCGTTGTGGGTGTCTGAGGGGGTGGAAGCGGGTCGCGAGTGATGCCGATCCTTCCGTTCCCGTGATGAGGCTCCTTCCTTCGCTTCTGGGGGCAGAGACTGCTCCATTCGCACGGAGCGTCACCCGTTTTTTGTCCTGGTTATCCAGAGTGGGCGTAAATCGAGGTGGCCGCCATTACTGAGGCAGCACGCAAACGTTGCAATGGTCGGGTTTTAAGGCGGCGGGGCGTTGGGGCGCGGTATGGCGCCGCAAGGGCGGTGTGGTATGGGGGCGGGGGATTTGTAATCAAATCATTCGCGGAGCATTTGGGGGGGGGGGAATGCGCGGCAAGCGAGGAAAACCCTTCGTTACATTCCCCGGGCTTGCCGCCGCGGGCTACTTCGACCTGTTCCTGGCTTGGACTTCAGGGCTGTTGAGGTAGCGCGTAATGACCTCGACCCCTCGGTTCAGGTGATGCTCGAGCAGCTGCACGGAGTGTTCGACGTCCCGGGCTTTGGCTGCCTGCAACAGTGCCTTGTGGTCATCCTGGGAGAGTTTGCCAAGGCCCATGGCTTCCAGGTTGAAACGCAGGAACCGTTCTTCTTCGATCAGGCCGTCTTCGACCAGTTTCAACAGCCGGCGATTCGGCGCCCGGGTGTAAAGCGCCATGTGGAACAGGCGATTGAGCCGACCGATTTCGGTGTAGTCGCTTTCCGTTTCCAGTGCATCGATGTAGCGGGCAGCCTGTTCGAGATCTTCGTCCTGGAGCAGTGGTACCGAGAGACGCAGGGCTTCGGATTCCAGCAGGATGCGCAGCGCGTAGGTTTCCACGGCATCGCCCTGTACCAGCGGCGCGACCACGGCGCCCTTATGGGCAACCACATTGAGCAACGATTGTGCTTCGAGTTGGCGCAAGGCTTCGCGTACAGGCATGCGGCTGACGCCGAACAGGTCGGCGAGGTCTTGCTGGCGCAAGGCCGCACCGCAAGGAATGCGCCCGTCGAGTATGGCCGCGCGCAGGGTTTCTTCGATCACCGAGCGTGCCATGTGTGCAGGAATCGGCCCGTTGACCTTGATACTGCTGAGAGGGTTGGGCTTTTGTGTCACTAAACGCACCCTGATTGATGGAATATTTTTGGATCCAAATGACACTAGTGACTGGCTGACTGCTTGTCAAACAAGCTCTGGAGTGCCTTTCTTCCAGTTTAGCGCGCCGCCAGTGATCTCACCGTGCCATTGTCTTTTTCCGGGCTAACCTTCACCATTCGAACGACTCCCTCCTGCCTATCCAGGATGCCTCGCATTGGTGGCAAGTTTAACGATCCCCCGGGTTTTACGCTGGCTGTGCAGCGCATTGCTGCTGACTGGCGTGATGCTGGGCAGCTTGAGCGCCGAT
Organism: Pseudomonas sp. GW823-FHT06E10; assembly: GCF_058794995.1. Taxonomy (NCBI): domain Bacteria; kingdom Pseudomonadati; phylum Pseudomonadota; class Gammaproteobacteria; order Pseudomonadales; family Pseudomonadaceae; genus Pseudomonas; species Pseudomonas sp. GW823-FHT06E10. The sequence continues at coordinate 7,705 of NZ_JBXAHJ010000029.1, forward strand.
TGGGATTTTTCCCTGATCAGCCGGCGAGCGCAGGCATTGTACGGACCTTTGGGAGAAGGTCAGCAGCGCATTAATGATTGGCAATACTTGTTGACCAGCCAGAAGCAGATCGGCGAGTTGGAACAACTCAATGTGGTCAATCGCTTCTTCAACAAACAGCTGCGGTATGTCGAAGACATCGATCTGTGGCATGAAGTCGACTACTGGGAAACCCCGATCGAAGCCCTCTGGAAAGGCGCCGGCGACTGTGAAGACTACGCTGTTGCCAAGTACTTCAGCCTGCGTCACCTCGGTGTAGCCAGTGAAAAACTGCGGATTACCTACGTCAAGGCACTGACCCAGAACCGTGCGCACATGGTGCTGACCTACTACTCGAGCCCGGAAGCCGAACCTCTGGTGCTCGATAGCCTGATTGATGCAATCAAGCCGGCCAGCCAGCGGAAGGATTTGCTGCCGGTCTACTCTTTCAATGCAGAAGGGTTGTGGTTGCCGGGTGCCAAGGGCAACAAAAAGGTCGGCGATACCAAGCGTCTGTCGCGCTGGCAGGATGTGTTGAAGAAAATGCAGGCCGAAGGATTCCCGGTCGAGACGACTAACTAGGAGCAGGTGCTCAGATGTCTTTGTTCAAACAGCTGTTGATTGCTATCTGTCTGTTCCTGGTGGTCGCCTTCACCGGCAGTTTCATGGTCAGTCTGGAGAGCTCGCGCACTCAGTACGTCAACCAGTTGCGCTCCCATGCCCAGGACGCGGCGACGGCGCTGGCGCTTTCCCTGACACCGAATATCGACGACCCGGCGATGGTCGAGTTGCTGGTCAGCTCGATTTTCGACAGCGGTTACTATGCGAGCATCCGCGTGGTCGATCTGAAGACCGACCAGACCCTGGTTGAGCGCACGGGCATTCCAGCGGTCAACAATGTTCCGGACTGGTTCGTCAAACTGATCGGCCTGGAGCCTGCCGGTGGTGATGCGATTGTCAGCCGCGGCTGGGAGCAGGCTGCCCGGGTCGAGGTGGTCAGCCACCCGATGTTCGCGCTGGCCAAGTTGTGGCAGAGCGCTTTGGGCAGCCTGAGCTGGTTGCTGCTATGCGGTGCGGTCAGTGCGGTACTGGGCGCATTGTTGCTGCGTCAGCAATTGAGACCGCTGGATTACATGGTCAAGCAATCCCACGCTATCGCCCGGCGGGAATTCCTCAGCCTGCCAGAACTGCCGCGCACCCCCGAACTTCGCCGGGTAGTGCAGGCCATGAACCAGATGGTCGAGAAGCTCAAGGCACTCTTCCAGGAGCAGGCCGAACGCAGTGAAAAACTTCGGGTCGAGTCCTATCAGGACTCGTTGACCGGGTTGGCCAACCGGCGTTATTTCGAGATGCAATTGAATGCGCGGGTAAGCAACCCGGAGCAGGCCAGTTCCGGTTACCTGCTGCTGTTGCGGGTCAAGGATCTGGCCGGTCTCAACCAGCGCCTTGGTGGTCAGCGCACCGATGAAGTGCTCAAGGCCGTCGGCGAGCAATTGTCCCGCGAGTGCGCCAAATACCCGGAAACCCAAAACCTGGTCACCCGTATCCGCGGTGGCGAATTTGCCGTACTGGCACCGGGACTGGTGCGCACAGAAGCGCTGCAATTGGCACAGAACCTCGACAGCGCCTTGGCCAGTCTTCACGCTACCGGCGCCACCGATGTGGCTGCCGTAGCCTCTATCGGCCTGGCGCCTTTTGCTCACGGCGACTCGCCGCAAGCCGTGCTCAGCCTCGGCGATCAGGCACTGGCGCAGGCCGAAGGCCAAGGCGAACAAAACTGGGCCTGTATCGAGCACAGCCTTGCGGCCAGTGTCGGCGACGATCACCACGCCTGGCACCTCATGCTCGACCAGGCGCTGACGCAGCAACGTTTCGAGCTGTATTTCCAACCGGTCGTGGCCGCCCAGGACACGCAACTGGTGCTGCATTACAAAGTGTTGTCGCGACTGCTCGACGAACACGGCCAGACCATCCCCGCCGGGCGTTTTCTGCCTTGGCTGGAGCGCTTCGGCTGGACTGCACGTCTGGATCGGCTGATGCTCGAGCGGGTATTGGAGCAAATGAGCGGGCATGAGGAATCGCTGGCGCTGAACCTGTCGTCGGCTACCCTGGCCGATCCACAGGCGCAAAACAAAATCTTCGAGATACTGCGCTCGCACTCCAACCTCGGCCCGCGTCTGACCCTGGAAATTGGCGAAGAGCAACTGCCTGATCAGGCAGTGCTGGAGCAACTGACCCGGCGCCTGCGCGAACTGGGGTTCTCCCTGAGCCTGCAACGTTTCGGTGGCCGCTTCAGCATGATCGGCAACCTGGCCCGGTTGGGTCTGGCGTACCTGAAAATCGATGGCAGCTACATTCGGTCGATTGATCTGGAGAGTGACAAACGCCTGTTCATCGAGGCGATCCAGCGAGCGGCGCACAGCATTGACTTGCCCCTGATTGCCGAGCGGGTCGAGACAGAAGGGGAGTTGTCGGTGATTCGCGAGATGGGGTTATACGGTGTACAGGGCCAGTTGTTCGGCGAGCCAAAACCCTGGGCCTGATGTGATCGTTCCCACGCCGTGCGTGGGAATGATCGCAGGGGCGCGTCAGATCAGCCCGGTCTCCTCATCATCGATCAATTGGCTCAAGCCACCCAAGGCTTCACGGGCCTGGTTCCGGTCCATGAGCTTGGCCTGGGCCGCCGTCGGCAGGTCGGTGACGCGGATCACGCCTTTCTGGGTCAGCACCTGAATCAAGTCGTCGAGTACCCGGATCATTTCCAGGTCACTTTGCTTGAGCTGTTTGAGGCTGATTTCCACAGCCGCGTTGGCAAACCAGGCCTGGATCTCATGATTGTCGGCCGCCAGCGTTTCCGTGGCCTCAGCGTAGGCGGCGGGTTCCACGCGTACCAACAGGCCCTGCGCATCGCGTTGCACGTAAAACATTGAGCATCCCTCAGAATTGAACCAGCGTCATGCTGTCAGCAGCATAGGTCAACTGCATACCAGTATGTGGCGCAGCGACGAAATCGTCACCGGGCAGCGGATGCAAACGTGACGGCCGCCCCATAGGGAGCGACCGTTATCACGCATCAGCTGTTGTTGTGATCGATCTTGATGGTCGGGTCGCTACCGGCAATCAGGTTGTGCAGGTTGGCGCTGGACCAGTTGTTGCCTTCCAGTTTGATCGTCACGTCCGGTGTGGCGGCGGCCGCATTGCCCGAGTTGAACTGGCCGGTTGTGCTGACTTGCAGCGACGACACGCCATCGACCGTGGAGATCTTCAGGAAGTTGTCGATGGTGCTGCCGGTTTCACCCTGCAACAGATCGCGCAGGTCGATCCGGTCGCCTTCGCTGGCCTTGAAGTCCTTGATCACGTCGTTGCCGGTGTCGCCCGCTTTCCAGACGAAGGTATCACCACCGGAACCACCGATCAGGATGTCGTTGCCCTGTCCACCCATCAACGTGTCGTTGCCGGTACCTCCGAGCAGGATGTCATTGCCCTTGCCTCCGTCGAGGGTGTCGTTACCGCCCAAACCGAACAGGATGTCATTGCCCGCCCCGCCCAGCAGGGTGTCGTTGCCGTCATGGGCACCGGACACATCGAACGCGTTGTAATGCTCGGTGATGTACTGGTGCACATTGCTGGTGGTGACGTTGCTGACGTCCACACCGGATTGCTGCGCCACGAAGGCTTGCATTGCCTGGTAACCCTCGCCGGCAATGCCGTTGAAACTCACCAGATCGCCGAACAGAAGGTCGTTGCCGTCACCACCGCTGACGGTGTCGTGACCCGGCATCGTCGCTTCAGTGTGGCCGATGATCGAGTTGGCCAGGTCCTTCGGATCAATGTTGGTTTGTGGCGATTGATTCGAGTCGTACGGCTTCAGGTCGTTGAGGCTCACTCCGCTGTTGAGGCCAATCGCCTCGACATTCGACAGGTTGCTCAGCAACGTAAAGCTGCCGGTGGAGTTGCTGGTGGTGTCCCCGTCGGTGCTGTTGCCGTCGCCGTCACGACCCGAGAACTCGTAGGTACCGTCACCCTGGGCATGCAGATAGCCGAAGTCCTTGGATGACCAGCTACTTCCGTTTCCGTTGCCGTTGCCGTTGCCATTGCCATTGCCATTGTTGCCGTTGCTGCTCTTGGTCCAGACCGTCACATAGCCCGAGGCGGTAATGTCGATCTGGTGCGTGCTGTCGGGGAACAGGCTGATCGCTGTGCCCAGCTGATAGTTGCTGGTGGTGATCAGGCTATCGAGTGTTGTGCTGCCATACAGAGTCGGGTTGGTCGACTCGCCGCTCTGGTAGTAAGTCGGCTTGCCGTCAGTAATGAAATACGTGAGGTTCTTCGCCCCGATGTTGGCCACGGCGTCCGCACTCTGGAACCAGTTGGCCGTGGTTTTGAACACGTCCTCGTAGTTGGTGCCGCCACCGGATGACATCGAGTCCAGAGTCGCCTTCAACTGAGTCAGCGCATTCGGGTCTTTGAGGTTCACCGATACCGACTTGTTGACCTGGGTGTCGAAGTCCACCAGGAAGATGTTCACCGTACCCGAGTTGCTGCCCAGGCTTTGCTTGAGGGTGTTGAACACCGACGTCAGCTGGTCCTTGGCCGAGTTGATCGACGAGGAACTCATACTGCCGGAGCTGTCGACCATGAACGCGATGTTGTAGTTGGTGCCCGGCACCACGGTCAGGCCGCCGATGTCGGCGACGATGATGTCATTGCCGTCGGTGCCGGTGATGGTGTCATCGGCCGCCGTGGCGGTGCTGGCGTTGTAGATCGCCGGGTACACAGTCACGGGGATCTGCGAAGTGCTGCTGGCCGAACCACCCAGGGCCTCGGTGGAGGTCGAGGTTACGGTCAGGTTGAACTGGCCGTTGTAGTACGGTGGTGGAGTGACAGTCAGAGAGCCGAGGCTCCAGCCCGTCACGTTGGCCTCGCCATTGGTCGCGGTGACCGTGAAGGTATGTCCCGCGCCGTCGGTGAGCATCGAGCCGACCGGCATGCCGCTGATCTTCAGGCTCAGGCTTTCCGAGCCGTCGGTGTCGGTCAGCGCGGTGGTGATGGCGGACAATTTCACACTGGTGCCTTCGGCGCCGGTGTTGAGTTTGTAACCGTCGTAGTAGCCTTCGCCATTGGAGCCGTGCAAGTCGGACACGGTCACGCCGGCATTCACCAGATCTGACACGCTAGTGTAAATCGGTACGCCGGCACTGCTCAGGTCGATCGGCGTGCTGCCATTGACCGACAGGTTGACGTCATAGCTGCCCGGGCCGCTCTGGTTGTGGTGGTAGATGTCCAGGGTGTAGTAGCCGCTGGTGGTCGGGGTGTACGAACCATTGAGGTTGCCGCCCGCGCCCCACGTGATCGCGGCCACGTTCTTGCCTCCGATAGTCACCAGCAGGCTGTCATCGCCAACACCGCTGAAGGTATAGGTCTTGCCGGCTTCGAGGTAGATCAGGCCGGAGGTTTTCGACGCCGTACCGGCGGTCACGCTACCGTCGGACTGCACGTTGGTCACGGTGCCTTTGGAGTTCGGTGTGCCAGCGGCGTCGATCACATTTTTCAGCGTGGTCGAGTCCGCGCCGTTGCCGCTGGTGCCCAGGCCCGACAGACCGGTCCAGACTTCCTTGATCAGCCCGGTGGACCTCACGCTGTTGTCGGCAACGCTCAGGGTCGGAGTATCCGCCACTGGGGTGATGTCGATCTTGATCGTGCCGGTGTTGCCCAGCGCCTGGCCGTCGGTTGGCTGGAACTTGATCTGTGCGTAGTCGGTCTGGTTGTTGCCCAGGTTGGTACCACCGTATCCGTCCACGCCCGATTCGTTGGCATCCGGCATGAAGCGCAGTTTGCCAGCGTCGATGTCGGCTTTGCTGAAGGTCTGGTCGGCGGCGACATCTTTCCAGGTCGAGCCGTCCAGGTACTGCAGTTTACCCTCGCCCGGCAGCTGGGTGATTTTCACGCCCTGGCTGGTGGCCGGACTGTCGACGTCGCTGACGCCGAAGGTCGACCAGCCGAGGATCAGTGGCGTGTCTTCGGTGCCGGTGACGTTGACCGGTGCTGCGACCGGTGCGTCATTGACCGCCACCACGTTGACCGTGGTGGTCGCGGTGTTGGAGTAGTTGCTGCCATCGGTCACCGTCACGGTGATGATGCGCGGCACTGTGCTCGGATCTTCACTGTTGTTGGTGAAGGTGATGTTCTTGATCTGCTGCATGTAGTCGGCCAGCGTTGCGCTACCCGACAAGGTCAGGGTGACGGTGCCATTGGTGCTGTTGGCATTGATGGTGATGCCGTTGACGCTGTTGCCCAGGTTCAGCGCATCGCCGTCCTGACGATTGGTCAGCACGATGGTCGCGCCGGTCAGCAAGGTGCTGTCCGGGTCGGTGATGCTCAGGTCGGTATCGCCGATCGACACGCCAGGACCGGCAGTGTTTTCGGTGAACGTCAACTTGTAGTCGGCCCCGGTGGCGCCACTGGAGTTGTTGGCGTCGAGGTCCAGTACTGGTGGTGCATCGTTGTCGATAATCGAAGTGCTGACGCTGCCGTTGGACGCGCTGATCGCCAGGTTCTCGAAGTTGCCGCCGGTGGCCGAGTCGATCTTGACCACGAAGTTTTCGGTGCCTTCGGTGATCTTGTCATCGATGGTCGAAATGTCGAACGGCACGCTGCTGGCACCCGCCGGGATCTTCACGGTGTACACACCGGTGAAGTCAGAACCGTCGGCGGCGGTACCGCTGTAGACGATATTCAGCGTCACTTCGGTCTGGGCCGGGTGAGTCAGGCTGACGGTGTAACTGGCGGTCTGGCCTTCGGTTACCGAGGTGCTGCCGCTGATGCTGACAGTGGTGGTGTCCTGGAAGTCACTGACGCTGGTCGACGCGGGAGTCTTATCCGTGCCGATGGCTTCAAGGTTGCCGCCGCTGGCGGTCTTGATGGATTCGCTAACGGTTGGCGCGCCGATGTAGACGTCGTTGCCGACCGTCACCGGCAGGGTGCCGGAGCTCTGGCCTTCGGCGATGGTGATGACCTTGCCGCTGTCCAACGTCACGGTGACCGGACCGTTTTGTGCG
>NZ_JBXAHJ010000030.1:0-13006 GCF_058794995.1 Pseudomonas sp. GW823-FHT06E10
CCCCCCCCCCCCCCCCCCCCCCCCCCCCCCCCCCCCCCCCCCCCCCCCCCCCCCCCCCCCCCCCCCCGCTCCCACAGTTTTAATCGGTGTTGTATCAGGTCCCGGCGATCAGTTGCCGTGCCGCCTGGCTGTGATCAGCAATCAACCCCTTCAGATCCAGCCCCTCGACCTGCCCGTCGATCACCCGCCACTTGCCGCCGACCATCACTCGATCCGCGCGATCAGCACCACACAGCAGCAACGCCGACACCGGATCATGGCTGCCGGAGAAGCGCAGTTCATCGAGCTTGAACATCGCCAGGTCAGCCTGCTTGCCCACCGCCAACTCGCCGATATCGGTACGGCCCAGCAGGCTCGCCGAACCCTTGGTCGCCCAGCCCAACACGCGCTCCGGGGTGATCTTCTCGGCGCCGTAGCGCAGGCGCTGGATGTACAGGGCCTGACGCGCTTCGAGCATCATGTTCGAGGCATCGTTGGATGCCGAACCGTCCACACCCAAACCAAGCAAGGCACCCGCATCGGTCAACTCGATGCTCGGACAGATGCCCGAGGCCAGGCGCATGTTCGAACTCGGGCAATGGCAAATACCGGTGCCGGCGGCGCCGAGGCGGGCGATTTCATCCGGGTTGAAGTGGATGCCATGGGCCAGCCAGGTGCGGGGGCCGAGCCAGCCGACACTGTCCAGATAGTCCACGGTGCGCAGGCCGAAGCGCTGCAGGCAGAAATCTTCTTCATCGAGGGTTTCCGCCAGGTGGGTATGCAGGCGCACGTCGAGTTTGTTCGCCAGCTCGGCACTGGCCGACATGATTTCCGGCGTCACCGAGAACGGCGAGCACGGTGCCAGGGCGATCTGGATTTGCGCGCCGTCACCGCGTTCATGGTACTCGGCGATCAACCGCTGGCTGTCGGCGAGGATCACTTCGCCTTCCTGCACGGTCTGTTGCGGCGGCAGGCCACCGTCCTTTTCACCGAGGCTCATGGATCCACGGGTGAGCATGGCGCGCATGCCCAGTTCACGAACGCTCTCGACCTGCACGTCGATCGCGTTTTCCAGACCTTCCGGGAACAGGTAGTGATGGTCGGCGGCGGTGGTGCAACCGGACAGCAGCAATTCAGCCAACGCGACTTTGGTGGCGAGGGCGAGTTTTTCCGGGGTCAGTCGTGCCCAGACCGGGTACAGGGTTTTCAGCCACGGGAACAGCGGCTGATTGACCACCGGCGCCCAGGCGCGGGTCAGGGTTTGATAGAAGTGGTGATGGGTGTTGATCAGGCCCGGCAGGATCACATGCTCGCGGGCATCGAACACTTCATTGCACGGTGCGGACGGTTGTTGACCGGCGCCGAGTACTTCGACGATCAAACCGTCTTGCAGCACCAGACCGCCACGGGCATCGAGACCATTGGACGTGAAAATGGCGAGGGGATTCTTTAACCAGGTACGGGTCGCAGGCATGTTGGCCGGCTCCTCTGAAAGTTGGGTTCAGGGTTGCCAGCTCAGTGTTGCCCTGTCTGCTGATCCAGGTTCGCCGGGGAGGCGAGGTGCGAAGTGTCGATCAAAACGGCCCGGCGGGCAAGCCCGACCCGACAGGCAGATGCAACCCGACGGTATTACCAGGGAATGGTTTCGCCCCGGTAATTGATGAAGTGATGACCACCCTTGCCGACATACGCATTCACCTGATCGACCAGGCCACGGGTGCTGGCTTCCACGTCGATGTCCGCGCCTTCGCCACCCATGTCGGTTTTCACCCAGCCCGGGTGCAGCGACAGCACGGTGAGCCTGGTTTCGCCCAACTGAGTGACGAAGCTGTTGGTCATGGAGTTCAGCGCCGCCTTGCTGGCCTTGTACAGTGCCAGTTCCGGCGCATCGGGCATGGTCACGCTGCCCAGCACCGAACTCATGAACGCCAGCACGCCGGTGTCCGGTCGCAGTTGCTCGACAAAACTCTGGGCCAGGTTGATCGGCGCCACGGCGTTGGTGAAAAACAGCTGACCGACTTCGGCCATTGTCGCGCCACCGTTCGGCGTCTGGACATCCGGCCCCTTGACCCCGGCATTGACGAACAACAGGTCAAACACGTCGCCCTTGAGTTGTTGGCTCAGGGCGGACACCGCTTGCTGATCGTCCATGTCGAGCTTTTCGATCCGCACCTTGCCCAAGGCCTGCAAGGCTTCGGCTTTTTGCGGATCGCGCACGGTGGCGGTGACTTGCCAGCCATCGGCCAACAGGGTTTTCACCAGCCCGAGGCCAAGCCCCCGGGAGGCGCCGATGATGAGCGCGGTTTTTGCCTTGGACATGAGTGGCTTCCTTGAAAATTCAGAGTCGTGGATTCAATGGACACTGTTGCCCGAGCCGTTGTTGCAACTCATCGCGCAGCGCGCCGAGTTCGGCCATGCGGGCTTCGATCAGTTTGAGTTTGTCTTGCAGCAGTTGCGTGACGGCACTGTCGGGATCGGGCGACTGCCAGATTGCTGCGACGCTGTTGCCGATCTCGCCGAGGGTAAAGCCCAGTCGTTGCGCGGTCTTGATGTACTGCACCAGTTGCACCATGTCTGGCGGATAGTCGCGATACCCGTTGGCGCTGCGTTGCGCCGCAATCAATCCGCGCTGCTCGTAAAAGCGCAGCGTGTCGCGGCTGACGGCGCTGGCCTGGGCTAATTCACCGATGCGCATCATGACGTCTCGAGGGGGCTTGACTCTGGAGCATACTCCAGGCTTTAGCCTTATTGCTCCCTGAATTGATGGAGCAATGTCGATGTGGACTACAACGCAATATCGCCGGTTGGTGCAAGGCAGTGCCTGGTATGATCTGATCGTGACGGTCGCGTTTGTCACGCCGTGGAGTTTTGCGGCGTTGCATGGGATTTTGACGTGGGTGAGTCAGGCGTTGAGTTTGCCCGGTGAGCTGCCACCGTTCGAGCCGGTGCACATGTTGATGGCGAATTTGTTGGGCTCGATTGTGTGCGTATGGGCGGTGTTGCGGATTCGTGATCCGCAGCAGGTTTATGGGCGGTATGACGCCGTGGGCAGATTCCTGTTCTCGGCCTGGCAGGCTTATGCCCTGATCCATGGCGCGAGTTCGCTGCTGGTGGTTTTTCTGGTGTTTGAATTGGCGTGGGGCATTGCTCAAGTGTTGCCTGTTCGGCAGCCATCGCGAGCAAGCTCGCTCCCACAGGGTCTGCGCCAGACACTTTAATTACGCAAGATGCGGTTACGTGGGAGCGAGCTTGCTCGCGATGAGGCCAGACCAGACAACCACTAATGCCCAGCCTGCCACGGCTGCCCCAATGACACCGGCGCATACAACCGTGTGCGCACCGCATCCCGGGACAGCAGCACCAGCACCCCAATGGTCGCGACATACGGCAGCATCGCCAGCAGACTGGACGGAATCGCCAGCCCCAACCCCTGCGCCACCAGGTGCAGGATGCTGGCGAGCCCGAACAGGTACGCGCCGAGCAGCAGGCGCCACACCCGCCAACTGGCGAACACCACCAGCGCCAGGGCAATCCAGCCGCGCCCGGCGCTCATGTTCTCCGCCCACATCGGCGTGTAAGCCAGGGACAGGTAAGCCCCGGCCAATCCGGCCATCGCACCGCCGAACAACACCGCCAAGGTCCGCACGGCCAACACCGGCAAGCCCATGGCGCTGGCCGCATCCGGGTTTTCCCCGACCGCCTGAATGATCAGCCCGACGCGGCTTTTCAGAATCACCCAGGCCACTAATGCAAACAACGCGAACGACAGATACACCAGCAGATCCTGGGCAAACAGCATCCGCCCGATCAGTGGGATTTCACTCAGATAGGGAATCGCCACCGGCTCGAAACCCGCCAGCGGCTTGCCGACCCACGCCGCACCGACGAAGGTCGACAGGCCCACGCCGAAAATCGTCAGGGCAAGACCTGTGGCCACCTGATTGGCGTTGAACACCAGCGCCACCAGGGCAAACAGCGACGACAACAGCATCCCGGCGAGCATTGCCAGCAACACGCCGAGCCACAGGTGACCGGTATTGAACGCGACGATGAAACCGATCACCGCACCAAACAGCATCATGCCTTCCTGGCCCAGGTTGAGGACGCCGCTTTTCTCGCAGATCAGTTCTCCCAGCGCCACCAGCAACAACGGCGTACCGCAGCGGACCATGGCGTAGAAAATATTGCTCAGCAGATCGATATCCATCACATCGCTCCTGTTTGTACGACGGTGGATTGTGCGCGGCGGGCCCAGCGCAGGTTCAAACGCGGTCGGTAGAGAATCAGCACATCACTGGCCAGCAGGAAAAACAGCATCATGCCCTGGAACAATTGGGTGATCGCTTGCGGCAGGTTCAGGCTCATTTGTGCGCTTTCGCCACCGATGTACAGCAGCGCCATCAACAGGCTGGAAAACAGGATGCCGACAGGATTCAGACGGCCGAGAAATGCCACGGTGATCGCCGCATAGCCGTAGCCCGGCGAGACCTGCGGCACCAGCTGGCCGATGGGACCGGTGACTTCGCACACACCGGCAAGCCCCGCCAGGCCGCCGCTGATCGAGAGCGCGAGCCAGATCAGGCGCTTCTCGCGAAAGCCGACGAAGCCGGCGGCACGCTTGTCCAGCCCGAGCACTTTGATCTGGAAACCGACAAAGCTTTTCTGCAACAGCACCCACACCGCCACCAACGCAAGCAGGGCGAAGTAAACCCCGGCGTGGACCCGGCCATCGTCCATCAGCAGCGGCAGGCGGCTGGCGTCACCGAACATCGCCGACTCGGGGAAGTTGAACCCGGCGGGATCTTTCAAAGGGCCGTGAACGCAGAACAGCAGCAGGTTCAGTGCAATGTAGTTGAGCATGATACTGGTCAGGATCTCATTGGCGTTGAAGCGCGTGCGCAGCCACGCCGTCAGCCCGGCCCACGCAGCGCCCGCCAGGGTGCCGGTAAGCAGGATCAACACCAGCGCCCAGCGGCTTTGCATATCGATGATGTTCACCGCCAGCGCACTGCCGGCCAGCGCACCGAGCAGCAGTTGACCTTCGGCACCGATGTTCCAGATGCGCGCCTGATAGGCGACGGCCAGGCCCAATGCGCAGAGCAGAATCGGCAGGGCTTTGACCAGCAATTCGGAGACGCCGTACAGGTCGCTGACCGGTGCGATCAGCAAGGTGTGCAAGGTCAGCAACGGGTCATGCCCGAGCGCGATAAACAACAACGATCCACAGCCCAGGGTCAGTGCAGCCGCCAGCAACGGCGAGCACCACAGCATCAGGCGCGATTGCTGGCCGCGAGGTTCAAGAGAAAGCAGCATGTGACACTCCGTTAGCGCGTGGCGGATGCGAGTGATTGAGGGGCACCGAACTGGCCGGCCATCCAGCTGCCGACATCGCTCAGGCGGGTGTCGACGGTGGAGTGGAGCGCCGACAGCCGACCGCCGCACAAGGCGCCGAGCCGGTCGCTGATCTGGAACAGTTCGTCCAGGTCTTCGGAGATCACCAGGATCGCCGCGCCGGCATCGCGCAAGGCAATCAAGGCGCGGTGAATGGTGGCGGCGGCACCGACGTCCACGCCCCAGGTCGGGTGTGCGGCGACCAGCAGTCTGGGTTGTTGAAGGATTTCCCGACCGAGGATGAATTTCTGCAAGTTGCCGCCGGACAGGCTGCGGGCCGGCGCCTGGCTATCGGGTGTCTTGACTCCGAAACGGCGGATGATTTCCTCGGCCAGTGCTTCGACTTTGCCGCGCTGGATCAGGCCGTTACTCACCAAGCCGTGCTGGAAAGCAGTCAGCAGCGCGTTGTCCGCCAGGCTCAGTTCCGGTACCGCACCATGACCCAGGCGTTCGGCGGGGACGAACGCCAGGCCGAGTTGGCGGCGAGCATCGGGACGCAAATGGGCGACTGGCTCCTTGCCAAAACGGATCGTCGCGCTGGCGTTGCGGGGCAGCAGTGCTTCGCCGCTGAGCAAGGCCAGTAACTCATCCTGGCCATTGCCGGCGACACCGGCGATGCCGACAATTTCACCGCGGCGCACTTCAAGGTCGATGTTGGCAAGCGAGCAGCCGAATGGGTCCGGGTTGTGCCAGGACAATCCACGGACATCAAGGCACGCATCACCCCCGGTAACCTTCGGATAGTCAGCGATCAACTCCGCCGCTTCACCGACCATCAAGCGCGCCAGTTGCTGGTCCGAACACTCGGCCGGCACGCAATGCCCGGCCACCCGACCGCCTCGTAAAACCGTTGCGCTGTGGCACAACGCACGCACTTCCCCGAGCTTGTGGCTGATGAACAAAATGCTGCAGCCTTCGGCGGCGAGTCGGCGCAGGGTAACGAACAAGTCGTCGGCCTCCTGCGGCGTCAGCACCGAAGTCGGCTCATCGAGAATCAACAGGCGGATGTCCTGCATCAGGCAGCGAATGATTTCCACCCGCTGCCGTTCACCGATCGACAGGCTGTGGACAAGTCGCTCCGGTTCCAGCGTCATGCCGTAGCGCCGGGACACTTCGCGAATCTTCGGCTCAAGCTGTTTGGGTGTGCCTGCCGCCGCGCCCATGGCTAGGGCGATGTTCTGTGCCACGCTCAGGGTTTCGAACAGCGAAAAATGCTGGAATACCATGCCGATTCCCAAACCCCGGGCCTGGGCCGGGTTGCGCAGGCTCACCCGCTGACCTTGCCAGATCACCTCGCCGGAATCGGCGTGGGTAACGCCGTAGATGATCTTCATCAGCGTGCTTTTGCCCGCACCGTTTTCGCCGAGCAGGGCATGGATCTCGCCAGGGGCAATGGTCAGGTCGATGGCATCGTTGGCCAGGCAGCCGGGGTAGCGCTTTGTGATTCTGCGCAGTTGCAGGCGCGGAACTGGATCAGGGATTGGAGCGTGATTGGGCATGACAGGCTCAGTGCTGTTGGACTTGTGCCTGTGGATAAAGCAATTTTCTGGCCACCAGGTCAGGAAAATCTCGAAGTCCTGCGACCAGAGGCGTTCAGTACGCAGCTTTCACATGTGCCACGCACAGCCCGGCACCACATGGGGGCAATGGCGCAAATCAAGCCCCGATTTTGCTCGTGGGGTTCTGCTCAAAAAATGAGCAATCGACCACAAGCCATACCGTACAGGGCGCCGAGACGGCCATGAACGGGTTATCCACAGATTGCTCCACAGTATTTGTGCGCAAGCTCACTGCACGGGCATAAGCACTGAGTGGCTACTTCTAAAGGCGATAAACCGTTGTAACTATTTGTTTTTATTTGAATTTGACGTGCATGATGGCAGATTGGACGAAAATTGAGCAAAGTCCGCAAAGCCGCATGACAAAAGGGTTACAGCGGTATGTGCTCAGGTTATCCACAGGCGGGTGCACAGCAGATGTGGGCAAATATGGAATAATCGAAAAAGCGGCGTGCCCCAAAAAATTGCAGCCGGTGCCGAAGCCTTTTAGCGCCGTAACAAAATTCGCCCGCGACTCAAATCGGCCAGTTGTGACTGTAAGGTGTCGATTTGCGCATCGCCTACGGCCAACTGCAACTCGACACCATTGGCGGTGAAGCTTTCATCCACAACCAATCCACCTGCTTCCGCCACCCGCAGCTTGACCAGAGCCAACTCGGCAAATCCGCAAGCGCAATGCAGTGGCACCCGGCTGATCAGCTCGAGCTTTGGCGCCGCTTGCAGGCATTTGTTTGCACCTCCGCCATAGGCCCGGGCTAGCCCCCCGGTGCCCAGTTGGATGCCGCCATACCAGCGAATGACCAGCACTGCGACCTGATCGCAATCCTGTGCCTCGATCGCCGCCAGAATCGGCCGGCCCGCCGTACCGCCGGGCTCGCCATCATCGGTGCTGCGGTACTGATCACCGAGCTTCCAGGCCCAGCAGTTGTGCGAGGCATTCAAGTCGCTGTGCTGTTCAATGAACGCCTGGGCCTCGGCCGGGCTGGAGATCGGCGCGGCGAAGGTAATGAAGCGGCTCTTGCGAATCTCTTCGCGGTATTCGCAAAAACCGCTGAGGGTAAATGGCATAAGTGCTTAGATGGCAGGTTTCAGGCCGCAGCCCTTGAGAATGATGCGGATCAGGTTATCCCCGGCGTCTTCCATGTCCTGTTTGGTCAACTTGGTGCGCCCGGTGACGCGGCAGATCTGCGTGGCGAAGTCGGCGTAGTGCTGGGTGCTGCCCCACAACAGGAAGATCAGGTGCACCGGATCGACCGGGTCCATTTTACCGGCGTCGATCCAGGCCTGGAACACGCCCGCACGACCCTGGAACCAGGCGCGATAGTCCTGGTTGAAATACTCGGTCAGGCACTCGCCGCCGCTGATGACTTCCATGGCGAAAATCCGCGAGGCTTGCGGCTGGCGCCGGGAGAACTCCATTTTGGCGCGGATGTAGCGGGTCAAGGCTTCGGTCGGATCGTCCTCGGCGGTGAGGGTGTTGAACGTGCTGTCCCACAGCTCGATGATGTTGCTCAGCACCGCCACGTACAAGCCGAGCTTGTTGGTGAAGTAGTAATGCAGGTTTGCCTTGGGCAACCCGGCGTTCTGAGCGATGGTGTTCATGCTCGTGCCTTTGTACCCGTGACGGGCGAACTCGTCTTCGGCGGCCTTGATGATGGTCTCTTCGTTTTTTTGACGAATGCGGCTGACAGATTTTGCGCCGTGGGCTGGGACTTCAAAGGTCATAAGCACTTCCGAACGGGTGGGTGGGACGGCCAGTGCGTTGATAACGTACCCACCGGCTTCAGACAAGACCTCACACAATAAAACCTTACTCCGCTCCCACAATGTTCAACGCGTCGCGGCCAGGCTCTCGAGAAAACTCTCCAGCACCAGATGCGGTCGGCGCCCCTTGCGTGTGACCGACGCCAGACTGAGGTCATAGAAGCGTGTTTTTGCTTTCAGCGCTCGCAACCGGCCTTGCTGTACCCAAAGACTCGCGTAGTGATCCGGCAGGTAACCGATATAGCGTCCGGTCAGGATCAGGAAGGCCATGCCTTCGCGGTCCGAGGCGCTGGCGGTGCAATTGAGCGCCTGATAATGGGCCTGGATTTCCGCCGGCAAACGAAAGGTCGGGGCGATGGCGTCCTGGCTATTCAGACGCGTGTCGTCCAGTTGTTTGTCGTCGACATAAAACAGCGGGTGACCGACCGCGCAGTACAACAGCGATCGCTCGCTATACAGCGGTTGATACTCCAGCCCCGACAATGCGCTGGCCTGCGGTACCACGCCGACGTGCAGGCGACCGTCGAGCACGCCTTGCTCGACTTCATTGGGCGCGATCATGCGGATCTGGATCTGCACGTCCGGGCCGCGTTCTTTCAATTGCGCGAGGGCATGGGTGATGCGCATGTGGGGCAGGGTGACAAGGTTGTCCGTCAAACCGATGATCAATTCGCCGCGCAAGTGCTGGTGCAGTCCATTGACCTCGGTGCGGAAGCTTTCCAGCGCACTTAACAGCTGCAATGCCGATTGATAGACCTCGCGGCCCTCTTCGGTCAGGGAAAACCCGGCACGTCCCCGTTGGCACAGGCGCAGGCCGAGGCGTTGCTCCAGATCGCTCATCTGTTGGCTGATCGCCGAGCGACCGATGCCCAGTACGGTCTCCGCCGCGGAGAAGCCGCCGCACTCCACCACGCTGCGGAAAATCCTCAGCAGGCGAATATCAAAGTCGCTGACCTGGGCCAGCGGATCGGGACGGCGAGTACTCATGCGGGTTACTCAAAGTTTAGTAGTTGGCTGACTGAACATTAGAAAAGTTGGATTTCACCGACTTTATCCCCGTGGCAATTTAGCTGCAACAACGGTTTTCAATCCTTACGCCGCTTATTGCCTTGCGAGGTTACGCCCATGAACCAGCCTGAAAACGCACCGACTTCCCTGGCCAGCCAGCTCAAGCTCGATGCTCACTGGATGCCTTACACCGCCAACCGCAACTTCCAGCGCGACCCACGGCTGATCGTTGGCGCCGAAGGCAGTTGGCTGATCGACGACAAGGGCCGCAAGGTATATGACTCGCTGTCCGGTCTGTGGACCTGTGGCGCCGGGCACACCCGTAAGGAAATCCAGGAAGCGGTCGCCAAGCAACTGGGTACCCTCGATTACTCGCCAGGCTTCCAGTACGGCCATCCGCTGTCCTTCCAGTTGGCTGAAAAAATCACCGACTTGACCCCGGGCAACCTCAACCACGTGTTCTTCACCGACTCGGGTTCCGAGTGCGCTGACACCGCTGTAAAAATGGTCCGTGCTTACTGGCGCCTGAAGGGCCAGTCGACCAAGACCAAAATGATCGGCCGTGCCCGTGGCTACCACGGTGTGAACATCGCCGGCACCAGCCTCGGTGGCGTGAACGGCAACCGCAAGCTGTTCGGTCAGGCGATGATGGACGTCGATCACCTGCCGCACACTTTGCTGGCAAGCAACGCTTACTCCCGTGGCATGCCGGAGCAAGGCGGTATCGCCCTGGCTGACGAACTGTTGAAGCTGATCGAACTGCACGATGCGTCGAACATCGCGGCGGTATTCGTCGAGCCATTGGCCGGTTCCGCTGGCGTGCTGGTGCCGCCACAGGGTTACCTCAAGCGTCTGCGTGAAATCTGCGACCAGCACAATATCCTGCTGGTGTTCGACGAAGTGATCACCGGTTTCGGCCGTACCGGCACCATGTTCGGCGCGACCACCTTCGGTGTGACACCGGACCTGATGTGCATCGCCAAGCAAGTCACCAACGGTGCGATCCCGATGGGCGCGGTGATTGCCAGCTCCGAGATCTACCAGACTTTCATGAATCAGCCGACGCCTGAATACGCGGTTGAATTCCCCCATGGCTACACCTATTCCGCGCACCCGGTGGCTTGCGCCGCTGGTCTGGCAGCACTCGACCTGCTGCAAAAGGAAAACCTGGTACAGAGCGTGGCCGAAGTCGCACCGCATTTCGAAAATGCGCTGCACGGCCTCAAGGGCACCAAGAACATCATCGACATCCGCAACTACGGCCTGGCCGGCGCGATCCAGATCGCTCCACGTGACGGCGACGCGATCGTGCGTCCGTTCGAAGCCGGCATGGCGCTGTGGAAAGCCGGGTTCTACGTACGCTTCGGCGGCGACACCCTGCAGTTCGGCCCAACCTTCAACAGCAAGCCGCAGGACCTGGATCGTCTGTTCGACGCGGTCGGCGAAGTGCTGAGCAAGATCGACTGATTTGACAACACACCTGTAGGAGCGAGCTTGCTCGCGATGGACGTTAACGATGATGTGGGCTGCCTGGATGAACGCGGCGCCCTCACCATCTTCGCGAGCAAGCTCGCTCCTACAAAAAGCATCTATATAGCAGGCGCTCTTTAACGGACGCCTGTGGACAACTTTTCAGGAGCTTCCATGAGCGTTATTCCGCATTTGATCAATGGCGAACTGGTGACCGAGAACGGTCGCGCGGTTGATGTGTTCAACCCGTCTACCGGTCAGGCAATTCACAAGTTGCCGCTGGCGACCCGCGAAACCATCCAGAGCGCCATCGACGCGGCCAAGGCTGCATTCCCGGCCTGGCGCAACACGCCGCCGGCCAAGCGTGCCCAAGTGATGTTCCGCTTCAAGCAACTGCTGGAGCAGAACGAAGCGCGTATCGCCCAACTGATCAGCGAAGAGCACGGCAAGACCCTGGAAGATGCTGCCGGTGAATTGAAGCGCGGCATCGAGAACGTCGAGTTCGCTTGCGCGGCTCCGGAAATCCTCAAGGGCGAGTACAGCCGTAACGTCGGACCGAACATCGACGCCTGGTCTGACTTCCAGCCGCTGGGCGTGGTGGCCGGTATCACTCCGTTCAACTTCCCGGCCATGGTGCCGTTGTGGATGTACCCGCTGGCGATCGTCTGCGGTAACTGCTTTATCCTCAAGCCTTCCGAGCGTGACCCGAGCTCGACGCTGCTGATTGCACAGCTTCTGCTGGAGGCGGGCCTGCCCAAAGGCGTGCTGAGCGTGGTACACGGTGACAAGACTGCGGTGGACGCATTGATCGAAGCGCCGGAAGTCAAAGCGCTGAGCTTTGTGGGTTCGACGCCGATTGCCGAATACATCTATTCCGAAGGCACCAAGCGTGGCAAGCGCGTCCAGGCCCTGGGCGGTGCGAAGAACCACGCCGTGCTGATGCCGGATGCAGACCTGGACAACGCCGTCAGCGCACTGATGGGCGCGGCTTACGGTTCTTGCGGCGAGCGTTGCATGGCAATCTCGGTAGCGGTGTGCGTGGGTGACCAGGTGGCCGATGCACTGGTGGCCAAACTGGTTCCGCAAATCAAGGCGCTGAAAATCGGTGCCGGTACCAACTGCGGCCTGGACATGGGTCCACTGGTGACTGGCCAGGCGCGCGACAAGGTCAGCGGTTATGTAGAAGACGGCGTAGCTGCCGGCGCGACACTGGTGGTGGACGGCCGAGGCCTGACCGTCGCTGGTCACGAGGAAGGCTTCTTCCTGGGTGGTTGCCTGTTCGACAACGTCACGCCAGAAATGCGCATCTATAAAGAAGAGATCTTCGGGCCGGTGCTGTGCGTTGTTCGGGTCAACAGCCTGGAAGAAGCCATGCAACTGATCAACGATCACGAATATGGCAACGGCACTTGCATCTTCACCCGTGACGGCGAAGCCGCGCGGTTGTTCTGCGACGAAATCGAAGTCGGCATGGTCGGTGTCAACGTACCGCTGCCGGTGCCGGTGGCTTATCACAGTTTTGGCGGCTGGAAGCGTTCGCTGTTCGGCGACCTGCATGCCTACGGCCCGGATGGTGTGCGTTTCTACACCCGTCGCAAGGCCATCACCCAGCGCTGGCCACAGCGTGCGAGCCACGAGGCTTCGCAATTCGCGTTCCCTAGCTTGTAAGTAGAAGGGCGCAGAAGGCCGACCCATTGGGTCGGCCTTTTTGTTTTCGGGGCTTTTTTGCCCTATATGACAGAATTGTGAAAATAGCTGTTGACGGCAGATTTCAGGTGTCTATAATTCGCCCCACTTCCGGCGCAGTCGAAACGGAAAACTCCTTGGTAAACAAA
>NZ_JBXAHJ010000031.1:0-9203 GCF_058794995.1 Pseudomonas sp. GW823-FHT06E10
ATCGATTTTTTTCTCGGGAATTTCCACCCCGTTGGCGCCGGGATTGACCTTGAAACTTTCGCCGGTGTAGAGCGACAGTATGCGATTGGTGGTGTTGAACTGTGACAGTTTCAGGTCCCAGCCCTTGCCGAAGCCGCTGTCGGGTGCATTGAGCGGGTTGAAGTTCAGTTGCAGGGGGACGACCGGGCCGCACAGGTTATTGGCTTTGAGTTCGGGCAGGGAAATGGCGCAGGTGTATTGCCCAGTGCGGGGGTCGACCTGGCTAAGTATGAAACTCATGAAATTGAAGGCATTGGAATGCACAGCGGTAGATGTAGACATTGTTCACATCCCACAATAATGAATATTTAAGGAGGTGCGAAGCGGAATGCCTCGCACCTGAGTCTTTCTTTAATGTCAGGAGCCGATAATTCTCAACTTGTTCCGATTGTTGCCATCAAAGCCAATGGCCACGGTGTGTCGATTGCCATAATCATCATAAACAATCAGATTCAACGGGGAATCGAAATCAGACTTGGCATATTGTTCATATTGCCAATATTGACGGCGGTGCAGACTAAACAGCACCTGCCCCGCAGGCACCGGATATCCTGGATCAACAATAGGATCCGGAATGGTTCCGTCCATACGACGCAATAGAATGTCGTCAAGATGAAGAATCTGCTTGCCTTCGCCATTTTTAACATTGGGCATCGCATAGCCGGTAATACTGTGCACGTCTTCAAGTTGGGTATTGCTTTCCCATTTGAGCATGCTCGTATTGCCCACGAACTCAATGTGCCGAATACCGACCTGTACACCTCTGATCATCAATTTCAGGAAATAATAATCGATGGTTTCCAGATCTACCTCATCGTCCTTATCGCCTTTTACCCGGACCGGAGGATTATCGCCGAAGGTAAACATCACCTGACCAATCGTCCCGCCCTCAGGTGGTTGAATGGCAATAAGATTACGGGCTTTGTTATTGGCTTCGCCATCCTCTGGTGAGGGATTGGAATAGAACTGTTCATTGAAGTCACTGCGAATACGTGCCGCCACCAAGAGGCTTTCAACCTTATGGCACTGAACGAAGAATTCCTTCGTATACAGTTGCCCCGCCTTTGCCTGATCAGGGTTCGCCTCTTGGGATACCGCCGTTTCCTGGTATTTTCTGTAGTCATTTTCGGTTTCAGTGAAATGCCACTTGTCTCCGACAGGCACTCCACCGGCCCCTACTTCCGGCAGCGGATTTTTTTCATTGGCCGATACCAGGCTGATGCTTTCGTATTCTCGCTCCGACAGTTCCGGCGAATCAGGGCCACCGTCGTAAACGGCAGGCCTGACCCGAACCACCACTCTGGCCTGTTGCAAGCCATTGGCATACACACGGGTAGGTGCAGGGTCGACAGCGAAATCAAAGGTATCGAGCGCTAGCCAACTCGAGGTTCGGGCGTGCTCGGACAAATAGATAATGCTGTAGCCCACCGTGTCGAAAAAATCGCCTTCATGCAAGACCTTCACGACGCTGTAGGGCGAGGTGATGTTGGCGGGCGCAGTGAAAACCCCGGTCGTCGGGTTGATGCTGCCTTGCCCGGCCACGACCTCCCATTTGAACTGATCGGGTCGCAGGTTGTTGGGCACTTTCAGCAACGCCGAACTGCTCGGCCGCAAACCCGGCACAAAGGCCGGAGAGATGTTCAAGGCGAAGTTACCCTGACGCAACAACACGGTAGCGGTGGTTTTTTCCCCTGTGCTGGTGTCTTCGACATCAAACTCCGCCACTTGCAGGGCACCGTCGGGCAAGCTGGTTTGCGGCGGGGTATAAATCGCCTCGTTACCGTTGGGTATCAGCGTGCCCGGCCCCCCTTTCGCGGTCCATCTGATGGGACCGGCCCCCAGTGTGGTCGCCTTGAGCGTCACGCTCTTGCGATCTTCCATTTCGATCAGCGACATCGACGGCGTGACCACAACACCGCTCAACGCCACGGTGACCAGCGCCGAAGCGGTCACTTCATTACCGGTGGCCGGATCGGTGTAGGTGGCGGTCACCACGTTGCGCGCTGCGGTACCTTCGAGCAACTGCGCGGCCGGTGCGGTGTACTCGCCATTGACGATGGTCCCGGTCGCCCGGGCGCCGTCGACGCTGCGTACGCTCCAGGTGACATCGGCGGCCCGATAGCCCAATTGGCGAATTGTGAACACTTGCTTCTGGCCTGCCTTGATTACCGGCATCAGCGGGTCGAGGGTGAACGTGGTTTCCTTGGGATCGATCTGGCCGAACAAGGCCAGGTCGCCTGGCAGACGCGCGTCTGTCAGTTGCAAGGCGTTGCGTTCAGGGAATAGCAGGTTGCTGATGGCTAATGTGTTGATTTCGGGAATACCGAAGCTTTTAAAGATCGCCGTATCGCGAAAAAAGCTAGTGTATTCATTAATCGTTGAGTTAACTTGTGGCAAAAACACTCTATTAAAACGCTGAATAAACTCAAGATTAGTATAACTGTCGGTGACAGGTTGATAATTAGAATTAAACGAGACCTGCGGTGTTCTCGCCTGAAACGTTAAAACATTCAAAGAACCAACAACAGGATCAAATTTTATTTTTACGTCGTAAGTCACTTCTGCGTCAGAGGGATACTTATCATTAACCCACAAATCACGAATCCAAACCTCAAACCTTTGCTTCTGCTCACCCGACCAAGTAGCCTCCAAAGCATTATCGGCACCAGCGACTATCTTCAGGGCATCAACATCGATTCCACTGAACGATAGTTTATGCTCTCCAACGTTATAGACCTCCTCTATATGCGTCACAAAATCGGCCCATCTATGAAAGTATCCAGGCAATGGCAATTCACCAGAAATAGCCCTAAGGGATCGAGCAATATTATTAGACTCTGTCATACGCTCAAAACGCACACCATGACCAATCATATTTTGTATTGGATCCTGGAAATACCAATCAAACACCGCCCGACTGGCCAACACCAACGAACCTGAATACTTGGCTTTCCCTAGGGTATCCCTGTCATTGGGAATCAGGTAATCCAGGGACGTTTCAGTCGGTTCATCACCCTCCTTCGAATTCCCCTTGGTACGCACCATCAATACGACAGCACCCTCGCCATAATCGTCGGAAGTACGAATCTTTCCTTCATCGGTGGCCATGGTGCGAATCATGAACGAACGCGGAGCCAACAGGTCGACATCGCGCAAGTCCAGCATCCCCAGGGTGTAAACCCGATCCTCCGGCTTTTGCTCGAGGAACAAGGCCTTGAAAAAATCCCCCAGCAACTCCTGTGATTTGTCCTCATTGACCAGATTGCAACGACAGTTATAGGCATCGCCGATATCCAGAATGACTTTACCCTGCTCATTGACCGAGCCCGTACTGCCGGCCAGATCGATGTCCATGGTCAGCGTATGGCCCTGGTGAGCGCTGACCACGTAACTTCTCAATACCGCAGCGGGGATTTGATTGTTACCCTTGCGCACATAAGACACTGTGCCGGAAACAATATCCATGGTCGCGGTCACGCGGGAGTTGCGCAATGTAGCTTTTTCGAAACTCAGCCTTGGGTGACTGAGTATTATCCCACTTAGTTCCAGCAGCTCCTCGCCGTCGGGGGTCATCGGACAGGCGCCAGAGATACGCTTCAAGAAACTGTGCTGGTTGAACCGGGTAATGTATTGCTGTTCCAACAGACTATTAACTTTTGCCCTGTTCATGAACACAACGGCGTCCCAGCCGAGCGTGATCGATTTCCCCTGCATTCGGGTAGTTAATTCTGCCAGCGAATAGTTAGCCATGATGATGCCGCCTTGTTAAAAGATAAAAACAATAAGTTTCTGTACGCTTTACCGCATCGGCACTACATCAGTGAGTTTTCACCGGCCGCGAGGGTCAGGTTTACATCCTCAATCAATTCCACATACTTCGTTAACGGCAAGGGAACGGCGGCAACCGCATGGGTATCAACAAAGGGCCCCGGAACGGTGCCCATTACAACCACAAAACTGCCCGGCACCATGGCACTGGGCTCGGTATATACGCCGGTTTTGTCATTGAAATTACCCGGACCGTGTAACAACCTCCATGTAACCGACTCAGGATTGACAGGACCGTCCTTCCCTCTTAGTTCAAATTGCACGGTACCTGTAGAGGGGTCGCTCGCTTCGCTTAGATGCATCGGGGTACCAATCATTGTGCCGCGAATCAATACATGAATGTAGGCATAAGTCGTTACGTTGTTGACAGTTGTTTTGATTTCAATTTTGTCCACAGGGAAAGGCATGTCTGGATCAATGTTTTTTCCGGCTTCATACAGGTATTGATTCGGATTACCTTCGACCGGTTTGAGCGTCGACCCCCATTGTGGCGTCAGGATCTTCCACTCCAGCCTCTCGCCTTTTAACGATTCGGCTGCCAGTATTTCTGTCCTGCCGGGATCACAGGCAACGTACATCGGGTTGGCCTTGATGCTGTGGTGAACCACTGAGACCAGTGCGGAACTTTCTACCGGTTGACCGTTCAAGGTACCATTGACGGTGACCAGCGCGGCGACAAAACCTTCGTCCAGTACCCCGGCGGCAGGCGCCGTGTATTCACCTGTCGAGCTGATCACACCGGGCTGCGCCAGATTGCCGTCGACATCCTTCACGCTCCAGTGCACATTCGATGGCATGGGCGACAGGGTGAATTGCAGTTTGCTGCCCGCCACTATGGTCGAGTTCATCGGCGCCAGGACGGTGCTTGTACGAAGCGGATCGATCTGCCCAAACAACGCCAGATCACCCGGGACAAAGGCATCGCTCAGTTGCAAGGCGTTTTGCCCCGGGAACAGCAGGTTCCGGGCCAGGAAAGTGTCTATGGTTGGGGCCGTCAGATTATTGAGCAGTGCTATGATCTTCGGTTTGAAAAACTCCTCTATCCTAGGCCTCATGTTGGGAAATTGAGAGATCACATCTTCAAGACCATCTGCACCGCCAATGGTTAGATTAAATATTGAGGAGCTATTGTTTCTATCAAAACTGACCAGCCCTGTCTCCCGGTTAAGTTTGATATCAAAATGAACACCATAATTACATATGAAGTCCATGAAGCCAGAATCATCCTTATTGGGATCAAAAGGTGAGAAATATTTAATCTCTCGCCGAAAAAGCGTCTTGTAATGTTTATTCCAAACGAATTCAATTCGTTCGCCTCCCGCCCTGACTGTTAGTGGAGAGCCTCCGGTGTCTTGTTTGAAGTCATGTCGAATTGGAGTACTGAAATAAAAATTGCCTGTATGGATACCTCCATACCAGACCTCATACTCGTACTTGTAATCTTGAGAAATTCCTCCGGCAGTACCCTTCAAGGAAAACGCAACGTCTGAACCGCCATCAAAGGGTGCAAAATTGATTCCATTGCCAATATCGGCTATCGCCGGCCCACGCATGATCTTGTCGAACAGCACCCTGCTCGACAGCAGCATAGCCCCAGTGTACTGGGTACCGTTTCCGTCAATCGGGATCAGATAAGGTGAATTGACATTTGGAAAAGACGCGCCATCGGTGCCATCCCTCAAGGTAATGAACATCATCACCGCACCATCGCCGTAGGCTTCATCCCCCATCACGGCGAGGGGGTCCGACTTCATGGTTCGGATTTCGAAGTTCTTTGGCGTCAAGACATCATTCAAGTCCCCGGTCAATCGTCCAAGCGGGAATTGCTTCTGTTCAGGCGTCAATTCTTTTTCGAAATACTCTTGGAAACGCCTGCCGACATCGGCCTCGGTCAGGTCGCCGACGACAAAGTTGGCCCTGAATCTATCGGCGTTTTTCAAGTCGATCACAACGTCCCCAGGCCCGCTGACAGTGCCTTTGGTAACTCGCTGATCCATCCAGAGTTGCGGCCCGCCAATTGGCAGTAACTGCTGCATTTTCGAGACGTGAGTCGCGCCACCGGATGAGTTGGTGCTGACAATCATGCCCCCCACCATGTCCATGGTCAGACGCGCCCTTGCACCCTCGCTGGGGTCCGCGCTTTCAAACGACAAACGCGGTGCACTCAACTTCAAGTTATAGATGTGTTCCTTGTATGACCCGTCCCCCCACTCCGCGACCATGTTCATGGGTTTGATATAATGACAGGAGTTAAAGCGTTGAACATACTGCTGAAACAGCAATTCGTTAGCCTTGCGCTGATCGTACAAACTTACCGCATCCCAACCATAGGTCAGGGATTTCCCCTGCATATAATTAACTAATTCCGCCAACGGTCTTTTGCTCATGATATTGCTTCCTTTTTTTGGGAGTACTGGCGACTGTGCTTTCAATCCAGCAACTTTATCGATAGAGGGCTAAACGTATAAAACGAGTTCCCACCGTCGAAACTCACACTGGCCCGTAAGGTAAAGAGCGCGTTTGTCGCAATGCCCGCCAAGTGTGTTTTCATCAGACGTGTCTTGACTCTATCGGTAACTTCCTCAGGCAAAACATCGCGCACCGGCAGGATTTCCCGCTCGCCCACTGCGCTGGAGCTCAACCACACGCGCACTTGCTGCCGTGTTGAAATGAACGGCCAAAGGTCGACACTCAAAATCGCACCCGCGTCTGGAACATCCGATAGTTTCAGCGTGGCGGGTGAGCCGATTTGAACTTTTTCGCACTCGAGGCCAGGAAGATTGGCGAGGGGGCGAACATATAATTGCAGCGCAGGCTCGGCATCCTGGCCAGCAACCTGGTAGATGACTTCAACGGTTTTGCCGAAGTTAGGCGGCAGCACATCCGCTGGCACTTTGAACTTCATGGGGTTGAGTTGACTTGGCACTGCGGTTTCGTAGGATCCACCGCTGCCGAATCCATTCCACATCGCCTTTACCGGGTCGCCATCGCCAATCGTAGCGCCGGCAGGAATGGTGATGTATGCACCGTCAATGGCCAGGATCGGATTCAATTCATCCCGACCGCCGACAACCACACTGCGATCGACCGATGGCGTCGGCAATACCAACGGTTCCCGGATGGTTAATTGCAATTCATCGCCGCGACCGGCCGCATCGGGTCGGGCATATTCATAGAGGATGATTACCGCACCGCCGCGATTGTCCAGCAGCCATTGTTGGCCGATAGCAACCTCGACCTTGCCGCTCTCGATATGGGAGCTGTCGATTTTCAAATACTGAATGGTGTTTTTGTTCGGGCCACTGCCCGCTCCGGTGCGCGTTCCGTACACCAGCACTTCATCACCTACACGGATGCCCCGGTAAATCGGGATCACCACGCGAATCCCTTGTGGAAACTGCCCCGGGTTGATTTCGCTGCCGGTCAGATCCTTGATACTGGCCACTGGCAATTGCGCAATGGCAGGTGCTGTCACCAGAAAGGTGCGCTCGGCGGACAAGGTAGCGGCCAACGCGCCAGACGACGCGTAAGTGATCTCATAACTCAGGGTAATCTTACCCCCGCGCAATGCGACCACTTGGGTTTTCAAGATGGTCCAGCTCAGCACCTGCCGGGGATTGTTGGTTGGATCGGTATCGGTGTCGCTCAAGATTTTGACAGGCGGATTGAATACCGGGCCAGGGCTACCGTCAGCGCGTTCGCCTTTCCAGATGAGCCTGTACCTGTCGCCATTGTTCATCACACCAACGGGCGCGAGCGCGATGGTCATATTGCCCTCGATCGCATCCGGGTCCAGCTGCAAGTTATGGGACTCTTTTATCTGGGGGGCCGACAACAATCCCTGCTTGCCAACGCCAAAGTGAATTCGTTTTGACTCTTCCCTGTCTCCTCCGCCAGCACGTTTTAAATAATATGAATAAAACACCTGACCTTTATTCAATAAGTTCACGAAATGATTGGCAATCAGCATCAAGAATCCATATTCCGTTTCCTGATCAGGATCGACATCAATCGGAATGTCCGTGACATCCACCGGAGTACCATCTTCCGCCAAACCGAGCCAACTTTGATAAAGGGTGTCACCCAGTAGGGGGCTGGGATATTTGGCGTAGGTATCAAGTGGTGCGCCGTTCAAGGAGTCCGGATCAAGCGCTCCGTTGATCAAGAGTGGAATAGTAGGTGCGTCTAAATCGCCGGGAGCCATATGCGAGTTCCTTATTGACTTGAAATACAGAGCAGACACTCAGTGAAAAAAACCATCGGTGAAATAACCAATAGGCAGTTTGTTTTACACCCATTCACCGGCACTGAATACCTAGCAGTTCTGCTAGGTTGCGAAGGAAATTTTCAGTGCTAAAGTCGGGATAGAAGCACTCCCGCGCCTGCTCGCTAGCCCTATCAAACGAGGTCTTAAAACATGAATACACTCAATAAACTTCGCACATCACTTACAACCTGCACGCTGCTCCTACTTTACGCTGCAAGCTTCGTTGCCAATGCGCAAGAGGCAAGTGCCGGGAAGTACGGCGACATCACGTTCTTTAATTCGAAGGGTGAAAAAATATGTTCATTGCCAGTCCCTGAAACCCGTCAGATCTTCGACTTCAGCTCAAGCAGCCAACATTGTGAAAACAATAGTGCCGCCTCTTTTCGGCTGGAAAATGTCCCCTCGGCAACACTCATTCAGTTTTATGAAAATGAACATTGCTCTGACTCGAGACTGAACGATAATTTTTTCGTAAAACTGAAAACAGTCAAACAACCCACCGACTGGACCAATCCACCTTCTCAAATGAATTTCAACGAATTTAAAAATAAAAAAGCTGGCGAGCTCATTCCGAATAAAAACAGTCGAGTCGAAGAAAAATGGGAAGGAAGTGATTACTCCCAAGTCGGTTGGGATGAGCGAATCAGCTGTGCTTATATCGAGCGTTCGCAGCCCGTTAACTGAGTACAGCCGTCAGGTTCTCCCAGACGTTCATTAATGCCTGCCGATACGAAGTGAGGCCACTTCCATGAGTAATTCCAGCGTCATCCAGTCCAACGCGTTCAACTTCATGAGTTTCATTCAAAGCGAGGTCGACTCTCGTACCGGGCAATACACCTGCTCCGTTTCGCTGCCCGAACTCAAGGCCAATAACCTGAGCGGCCCGGTCGTCCCCCTGCAACTGAACTTCAACCCGCTCAATGCACCCGACAGCGGCTTCGGCAAAGGCTGGGACCTGAAACTGTCACAATTCAACACCACCAACCGCATGCTCTCGCTCTATACCGGAGAAAATTTCAAGGTCAATCCCGGCGCCAACGGGGTGGACATTCCCGAGAAAAAAATCGAC
>NZ_JBXAHJ010000032.1:0-6186 GCF_058794995.1 Pseudomonas sp. GW823-FHT06E10
CTGGACAACGAACTGTTCTACCTGGACAAGACCATGATGGTGTTCGGCGACGCTAAAAAGGTCATCGAAGACATGGTCAAAGCCGTCGAGTAACCCTCTGCGCAACACTGAAATGACGCGCCCTCCCCTATCCTGCGAACGTTATGCTTTCGCAGGATAGGGGTGAAGATTTATAGACGAACGCTGGCAAAGGTTGACTCGTTACGTGCCTGGCTCAACGCTGACATCGAACCGGCCAACGGCGACAGCACCAATGCTTGCGGCAGCGGCATCATCGCCACTTGCTGGGTGGTGTTGGAGCCTACGCGCTCGTCACGCGGCGGAATGCCGAAGTACTCGCGGTAGCACTTGGAGAAGTGCGGCGTGGACACAAAGCCACAGATCGACGCCACTTCGATGATCGACATCGGCGTTTGCTTGAGCAACTGGCGCGCGCGGACCAGGCGCAGTTTCAGGTAGTAACGCGACGGCGAGCAGTGCAGGTACTTCTGGAACAGCCGCTCCAGCTGGCGACGGGACACCGCGACATACACCGCCAGTTCGTCCAGGTCGATCGGTTCTTCGAGGTTGGCCTCCATCAACGCGACGATTTCCTGCAACTTCGGTTGATTGGTACCGAGCATGTGCTTGAGCGGCACGCGCTGGTGATCCTGTTCGTTGCGGATGCGCTCGTAGACAAACATTTCCGAGATCGCGGCGGACAGTTCACGCCCGTGATCACGGCTGATCAGGTGCAGCATCATGTCCAGCGGCGCAGTACCGCCGGAGCTGGTGAAGCGGTTACGGTCGAGGGTGAACAAACGAGTACTCATTACTATCCGCGGGAAAGCTTCCTGCATCGCCGCCAGGCACTCCCAGTGCACACTGCAATCGAAACCATCGAGCAGTCCGGCGCAAGCCAGGGCCCAGCTGCCGGTGCAGACCGCACCGAGTCGGCAGGCCTTGCGGGCCTGGCCTTGCAGCCAGGATACGTGTTCACGGGTAACGGTGCGCTGGATGCCGATACCACCGCAAACGATGACGGTGTCCATCGGCGGGGCTTTGTGCATGGAGGCGTCAGGGGTGATTTGCAGGCCATCACTGGCCCAGACCTGGCCGCCATCGACGGTGAGGGTGGTCCAGCGATACAGCTCGCGACCGGACAACTGGTTGGCCATCCGCAGCGGTTCTACAGCGGACGCCAGAGAAATCAGCGTGAAATTGTCCAGCAACAGAAAGCCGATGGATTGAGGCGCACGGTTCTGGGGTTGGGCCCCGGAGTTGAACGTCGTCATCGCGGTATCTCCTCACACAAAGCGGGTGATTGGCCTCAGGCAAAGGCTCTTTTTATACCCCCATCCAAAAGTGGGTGGGTTTGTTCCTATTCAACCTGCAAAGGTCATACCCAATTACCTATGGTTGAACGGATCCAAAAACGACATCACCCAATGTCTCTACGCTGAGGGTTTGCAGGGCGGGAGCCATAAGGAAAACGCTTGATTTTGAGCCCGTGCTTATCAACCTTGTGCACATTCGTAGCACATG
This sequence comes from Pseudomonas sp. GW823-FHT06E10, assembly GCF_058794995.1. Classification (NCBI taxonomy): domain Bacteria; kingdom Pseudomonadati; phylum Pseudomonadota; class Gammaproteobacteria; order Pseudomonadales; family Pseudomonadaceae; genus Pseudomonas; species Pseudomonas sp. GW823-FHT06E10. Next base: position 1,525 of record NZ_JBXAHJ010000032.1, read on the forward strand.
TGCGAGAGATGTCTATAAACGACGACTTATTTGTCACCGACACTCACATGTCGGTTTTTGAAAACAATAATGACCAGTGCCCCGATTTTGGGCTGACACAAGCGTCATGCGCTATAAAAGTGATCTGCGACCGGTTGAATCCACAACCCATAGCTGCCTTTCAAAAGTGGTTGAAGTTCGGCCATCAGGATGACCGTTCAGCCGTGCAGATAAGCCGGCAAGCCTTACCTGCCCGATTGCCGGGTAAGCAAGTGGATTAGCGCATCATCGTCGATTTCGAAGACCACTGATTTTGCGTCGATTTCCGTTAGGAACTCACGACTACTCACTAACGTCAAATGGCGACCTCTGATGAGGCCGCCATTTTTCAGCTGATTTGATCAGTTGCCGTTTGGCATCGACAAGTTGATGCCTTCTTTTTTCAGGGCATCACGCACGGTTTGGAATTTCTGGTACTGCGACAGCTCGATCGGCCCGTCATAACCCATGCTTTGCAATTTGCGTGGCGGGTAATCGACGTAGGTTTTCATTAGCTTCATGATCGCCGCCGAGATCGGCACCATAGTCCAGGTACGCTCAGTAAAGTTGTTCATGAAGAGGTCATAGCGCTCCTGCGGGTCTTGCCACAAATCAAAGACTTGCGGCACGGTGGCCACGTATTTTATTGCGCCTTTCCATCCTAGATTAGTGTCCACGGCCAGACCACCGGTTGCCGCGCCATCATCGCCGCGCAGGTTGAACACGGCCTTATAGTTTCCGACACGGGCCGCACCCGGGGACAATTCGTTCTCAGTGAAATAGAACCACTCCTTGCGCGGTGAAGGGCCGTTGCCAGTGAGTACTGGCGTCATATCATAGCTGTCGAAGAGGATTGGCTGACCCTCGCGATCTTTCTCGGGCAACTTCACGCCAGCCACAGAGGCGAACGTCGCCATCAAATCCAGGCCACCGAGAATCTCGTGGTTTTTCGTGTCCGGCTTGATCTTGTCTGGCCAGACGGCAATGGCTGGTACCCGATTACCCCCCTCACGCACTGTACCCTTGGTCCCGCGAAATGGGGTGTAGCCGGCATCCGGATAAACATCCTGCCAGGCCCCGTTGTCAGTGGTGTAAACCACCAGCGTGTTTTTATCCAGGCCGAGTGCCTTGAGCTTGTCCATGATGCGGCCGATGTGAGTATCGAGTTCGACGACAGAGTCGGCGTACTTGGACTTGGACATGGACTTATGAATGAACTCCGGTGCTGGCATGTTCGGCTGGTGCACTTTCATGAAGTTGACGTTGATGAAAAACGGCTTGTCCGATTTGGCCGCGGTGTCTAGAAACTCCAACGCAGCTTTTTCGACATAGTTGTCAAAGAACGGTATGCCGACCACGCCAGGTTTGCCGTCCACCACAGGTGTGTCCACGTACTGACCATTGACCTTGAACTCTTCGACCGGCTTTTCACCTGCCTTGCCGGACAACGCGCCTTTGGTGACCTTTTCAAACATCGCACGGGTTTCCGGATCCATGTCGGGGAACCATGTCGGGTCTGCGTAGGTGTAGGCATTGAGGTGATACAGGCCGACGTATTTCATCACGTCATAACCTTGAGCATTGGGAAGGGCATAGTCGGCTTCACCCAAATGCCATTTGCCAGTGAAATAAGTGTCGTAGCCACCGGTTTTCAGCACCGATGCCAGCGTCCATTCGGCGGCGGGCAAGCCACCGCCCTGGCCCTGGAAGGCCACGGTGGTCATGCCGCTACGATTGGGGATGCGCCCGGTTTGCATGGCCGCCCGACCAGGCGTGCAGCTTGGTTGCGCATAAAAAGAGTAAAAAGTAACACCTTCTGCCGCCAGCTCATCAATACTGGGCGTAGGCATGCCGCGACCAACCCCACCGCCGTAGGGACCCAAGTCGCCATAGCCGGTGTCGTCGGAGACGATAAACAGGATATTGGTTTTTTCCGTTTGAGCGGCGTGAGCAAGCCCGTTCAATGACAATAGTGCAGCAAACACGACAGACAGCTTGAAACGATCCGATAGCTTGTCCATACCAGCAATCCTCGTTGTTTCATTGTGTTGGCAACCTGGTGATGAGTGCACAACTACATTGACACTTGGTGCGTTGACCACCGAGTAATTAGCCTAGGTATTGAGTACAGAATCATTTCCCCCTTGCTACATGACCATGCACAAGTTAAGGCGCAGGATAGAGTTTAGTGCGGTTTTTCAGATGTACGTGGTGAGTGCTCTGGCTGTATCAATAGAAGTTTTCTGAAGAAACCTTCTTCTGTTTCGGTCTAATAAAGTTTAGGGACACTCCTTTCAATGGAGAATGTTTCGCCCCGTTGTAGAGGGGGACGACTGATCGATGGCTCAAGGGAACATTAGTTGATACGAGTTAATCCGACTGGCCGGAGACAGTATTTTTCCCCGTCGAACATAGTTCAGATACCTGATCTAAGCTCATTGGCGGCAGGGTCATCCTCAGCCTTGTAACCGCGACACAACAACCCAAGCTCTCAATTTCGAGAAAGGAGTTGGTAGTGAACAATGGCGTTCGACTTGTTCCTTTCATTACCTTTGCGGTGGCATGGCCCGAAATTAGCCTCGCTGCCGATAGTCAGGCCGAGCTGGCCAAGCAAACGCTGAATCCCGTCGCCGCACTCTACAGCGTACCTATTCAGTACAACTGGAACCAAAAACTCGGCCCGAGCGGTGAGGGCTACCAAAGTGTCACCAACATCCAGCCAGTGCTGCCATTCAGTATTAATGACGAGTGGAACCTGATCTCCCGGACCATCCTGCCGATCGTTGATCAGCATGGTCTGGTACCTGGCGGGCAGGCGGACAAATCCGGTATGGGAGATGTGACCCAGAGCTTCTTTTTTTCACCCAAGCAGCCGACTTCCAGTGGCTGGATTTGGGGGGCAGGACCGGCCATTCTGGTTCCGACCGGCAGCGATGAGCTTTTGAGCAGTGAGCAATGGGGGTTGGGGCCCACAGTGGTGGCCCTCAAACAGAGCAATGGTTGGACCCGCGGCATTCTGGCCAATCACATCTGGTCGCTGGAAAACAGCCCGCCCGATGACAAGGACAAGGTCAACGCGACTTTCCTGCAACCTTTCTTCAGCTACACCACTCACACCTACACCACCTTCGGCATCAACACCGAATCCACCTATGACTGGCAGACCCGCGAATGGTCAGTGCCAATCAACCTGTTCGTCACCCAGTTGTTCAAAGTGGGGCATCAACCCATGACCCTGCAAGCAGGACCACGCTATTGGGCAGACAGTCCGAAAGATGGTGCCGAGGGTTGGGGATTCCGGGTGGCGTTTACACTGTTGTTTCCCAAGTGAGTGCCAAAGCTCAATGGAGCATGTTAAGCGTCTGCTTCTGGCCGGTTTCTGCCTGTCGCCACCTGCAGCAACAGGTATCTGTCCAGGCACCTTTTAAACACCGCCATATTGATACACCGTCGCACTCCAATACTGGCTGCCGTTACGTTTTTGGCGAACCCATCCATCTGCCACCAGTTGTTTGGCGATCATTCGATTCATAAAGCCATGACCGAGCAGCAGAACCGGTCCTTCGCTGGCAAGGGACTGAAGTCGTCGAGCTGCCGTGCTGGCGCGCATCCTCGCAGTGCCGGCGGATTCGACTCTGCGTGAGTAGCCGTATAACCATAAGACTCGAAGGATAAATGCCCATGTAAACGGCGATAGCCGTGGCAGTTTCCAGTGACCGTAAGGCAGTTGCGCTTCACAGAAAAGCGCGTCGACAAGGGCGGGCTTCAGGCCAAGAGCCTGGACGGAGGTCAGCGCACGAGGCGCGCTGCTTGAGACAATCACCGTGGCGGTTGCGGCGAGCTGCATGCTGGCATCCGGGACGGGTTGGTCGGTAATTTCGGACTGGTTGTATTGCTCGATCTGGAAGAAGTGCGGTTCCGGGAACTTAAGGTTTGACTCTCGAACCAATCGGGATCGCGGTACCACGCCACCGTGTCGGTGATTGTCAGCTCTAGCGCCCGGAATCTCAGGCCAAGCTCCTGTTCACTTTTGCTGTGGTTGAAGCAGGTGCGGTCCTTCTCCGCGACTATCGCCATAAATGGGGCATTACACCCACCCAAACAGGCGTTTACCACCAAACTTGAGGAATATTCCCCACTCCCGCTTCTCTGGCATAAAACACTTTAGAAACAGATTGTTAATTAGGTTGAATTTTTTCTTCGCCCTACAGTAATGGCTCATTAGTTGCACACCCCCTGGTACCCGTAACAGCTGTCGCCCCGGATTTGGAGACGACGGGACATCACGCGTGGGGTGAAAAATGAAATGCACAACTCCATCTTGCGACTCCTTCGGCTTGCTGCGCAAATCAAGCCTGCATTGTGCGATGTTCCTTACCTTGGCCACGGCAGAAGCCGCGCCGCTGGATGATTTCGGCCCGCCACCACCGACGGACCCCTCGGCGTTTACCAATCCGCCGGCCGACCCCAAGGCTGCGCTGGATGCCATAGAGGCCATGCCACCCGCCAACACGGGCGCCTACGCCCTGCCCAACGGTGTGTTCGGCACCCGCACCACGCCAACGGTCGACAACGTGCTGCCGCCAAGCCTGCAGACATCCTTCAAAATCCCCACCAACGGCAAGCCCAGCCCGTTGTTCGGGG
>NZ_JBXAHJ010000033.1:0-2053 GCF_058794995.1 Pseudomonas sp. GW823-FHT06E10
AAAACAAAACCCCTACCTGCATACGCAGATAGGGGTTTCGGAATTTAATCTTGACGATGACCTACTCTCACATGGGGAAACCCCACACTACCATCGGCGATGCATCGTTTCACTGCTGAGTTCGGGATGGGATCAGGTGGTTCCAACGCTCTATGGTCGTCAAGAAATTCGGGTACTGAGTCGTGGCCGGCTGGCCTCGCTTCAGCAAATTGGGTATGTGATAAAAATCGGTGTTTTGTGAGCGTCGAACTTTCGGTTCTTTCGTCTTCACACACCGCAATCTGATGCTCTTTCGAGTAGTCAAATTGCTTGGGTGTTATATGGTCAAGCCTCACGGGCAATTAGTATTGGTTAGCTCAACGCCTCACAGCGCTTACACACCCAACCTATCAACGTCGTAGTCTTCGACGGCCCTTCAGGGGACTCAAGGTCCCAGTGAGATCTCATCTTGAGGCAAGTTTCCCGCTTAGATGCTTTCAGCGGTTATCTTTTCCGAACATAGCTACCCGGCAATGCCACTGGCGTGACAACCGGAACACCAGAGGTTCGTCCACTCCGGTCCTCTCGTACTAGGAGCAGCCCCTCTCAAATCTCAAACGTCCACGGCAGATAGGGACCGAACTGTCTCACGACGTTCTAAACCCAGCTCGCGTACCACTTTAAATGGCGAACAGCCATACCCTTGGGACCGGCTTCAGCCCCAGGATGTGATGAGCCGACATCGAGGTGCCAAACACCGCCGTCGATATGAACTCTTGGGCGGTATCAGCCTGTTATCCCCGGAGTACCTTTTATCCGTTGAGCGATGGCCCTTCCATACAGAACCACCGGATCACTAAGACCTACTTTCGTACCTGCTCGACGTGTCTGTCTCGCAGTCAAGCGCGCTTTTGCCTTTATACTCTACGACCGATTTCCGACCGGTCTGAGCGCACCTTCGTACTCCTCCGTTACTCTTTAGGAGGAGACCGCCCCAGTCAAACTACCCACCATACACTGTCCTCGATCCGGATAACGGACCTGAGTTAGAACCTCAAAGTTGCCAGGGTGGTATTTCAAGGATGGCTCCACGCGAACTGGCGTCCACGCTTCAAAGCCTCCCACCTATCCTACACAAGCAAATTCAAAGTCCAGTGCAAAGCTATAGTAAAGGTTCACGGGGTCTTTCCGTCTAGCCGCGGATACACTGCATCTTCACAGCGATTTCAATTTCACTGAGTCTCGGGTGGAGACAGCGCCGCCATCGTTACGCCATTCGTGCAGGTCGGAACTTACCCGACAAGGAATTTCGCTACCTTAGGACCGTTATAGTTACGGCCGCCGTTTACCGGGGCTTCGATCAAGAGCTTCGCGTTAGCTAACCCCATCAATTAACCTTCCGGCACCGGGCAGGCGTCACACCCTATACGTCCACTTTCGTGTTTGCAGAGTGCTGTGTTTTTAATAAACAGTCGCAGCGGCCTGGTATCTTCGACCGGCGTGGGCTTACGGAGCAAGTCCTTCACCCTCACCGGCGCACCTTCTCCCGAAGTTACGGTGCCATTTTGCCTAGTTCCTTCACCCGAGTTCTCTCAAGCGCCTTGGTATTCTCTACCCAACCACCTGTGTCGGTTTGGGGTACGGTTCCTGGTTACCTGAAGCTTAGAAGCTTTTCTTGGAAGCATGGCATCAACCACTTCGTGTTCCAAAGGAACACTCGTCATCAGCTCTCGGCCTTAAGATCCCGGATTTACCTAAGATCTCAGCCTACCACCTTAAACTTGGACAACCAACGCCAAGCTGGCCTAGCCTTCTCCGTCCCTCCATCGCAATAACCAGAAGTACAGGAATATTAACCTGTTTTCCATCGACTACGCTTTTCAGCCTCGCCTTAGGGACCGACTAACCCTGCGTCGATTAACGTTGCGCAGGAAACCTTGGTCTTTCGGCGTGGGTGTTTTTCACACCCATTGTCGTTACTCATGTCAGCATTCGCACTTCTGATACCTCCAGCAAGCTTCTCAACTCACCTTCACAGGCTTACAGAACGCTCCTCTACCGCATCACCTAAGTG
>NZ_JBXAHJ010000033.1:2143-3449 GCF_058794995.1 Pseudomonas sp. GW823-FHT06E10
GATGATACCCGTAGCTTCGGTGTATGGTTTGAGCCCCGTTACATCTTCCGCGCAGGCCGACTCGACTAGTGAGCTATTACGCTTTCTTTAAAGGGTGGCTGCTTCTAAGCCAACCTCCTAGCTGTCTAAGCCTTCCCACATCGTTTCCCACTTAACCATAACTTTGGGACCTTAGCTGACGGTCTGGGTTGTTTCCCTTTTCACGACGGACGTTAGCACCCGCCGTGTGTCTCCCATGCTCGGCACTTGTAGGTATTCGGAGTTTGCATCGGTTTGGTAAGTCGGGATGACCCCCTAGCCGAAACAGTGCTCTACCCCCTACAGTGATACATGAGGCGCTACCTAAATAGCTTTCGAGGAGAACCAGCTATCTCCGAGCTTGATTAGCCTTTCACTCCGATCCACAGGTCATCCGCTAACTTTTCAACGGTAGTCGGTTCGGTCCTCCAGTCAGTGTTACCTAACCTTCAACCTGCCCATGGATAGATCGCCCGGTTTCGGGTCTATTCCCAGCGACTAGACGCCCTATTAAGACTCGCTTTCGCTACGCCTCCCCTATTCGGTTAAGCTCGCCACTGAAAATAAGTCGCTGACCCATTATACAAAAGGTACGCAGTCACCCAACAAAGTGGGCTCCCACTGCTTGTACGCATACGGTTTCAGGATCTATTTCACTCCCCTCTCCGGGGTTCTTTTCGCCTTTCCCTCACGGTACTAGTTCACTATCGGTCAGTCAGTAGTATTTAGCCTTGGAGGATGGTCCCCCCATATTCAGACAAAGTTTCTCGTGCTCCGTCCTACTCGATTTCATGACTAAGAGATTTTCGCGTACAGGGCTATCACCCACTATGGCCGCACTTTCCAGAGCGTTCCGCTAATCTCAAAGCCACTTAAGGGCTAGTCCCCGTTCGCTCGCCACTACTAAGGGAATCTCGGTTGATTTCTTTTCCTCAGGGTACTTAGATGTTTCAGTTCCCCTGGTTCGCCTCTTGCACCTATGTATTCAGTACAAGATAACCATCTTATGATGGCTGGGTTCCCCCATTCAGACATCTCCGGATCAAAGTCTGTTTGCCGACTCCCCGAAGCTTTTCGCAGGCTACCACGTCTTTCATCGCCTCTGACTGCCAAGGCATCCACCGTATGCGCTTCTTCACTTGACCATATAACCCCAAGCAATCTGGTTATACTGTGAAGACGACATTCGCCGAAAATTCGAATTTCTCAACTAAGAGAACTCACAAATTTTACCTTAGCCTGATCCGTTACCAGTGAAAGTAACGTTCAGTCTATCTTTCTATCACAT
>NZ_JBXAHJ010000034.1:0-4203 GCF_058794995.1 Pseudomonas sp. GW823-FHT06E10
CGTTACACGCTGCTGTCAACACCTCTTTTTCAACTCCCTTTGTGCTTCGATGAACTGAAGCAACCTGCTGCCGAAAATTGCGTAACTCTTTGTTTACCAAGGAGTTTTTCGTTTCGACTGCGCCGGAAGTGGGGCGAATTATAGAGATCTGGAATCTGCCGTCAAGCACTGATTTAGGTTTTCTATCAATAAGCTGCAGAAAGCAGCAAAACATCCCAAAGGGTGCCTATATAGAGGAGCCGAAACACCCTCTATATAGAAGAGACCTATCAGAGAACGCCAGAAGCCTTGAATGCGGACACCGCCCCGGCATCCAGACCCAACACACGCTGCAAAACTTCAAGCGTGTGCTCACCCAGCAGAGGAGGTGCAAAACGATACTCCACCGGCGTCTCCGACAGTCGAATCGGACTCGCCACCTGAGGCACCATCCCGGCCAGCGCATGCGGCAGCTCGATAGCCAACCCGCGCGCCTTGACCTGAGGATCGGCAAACATCTGCGCCACGTCATTGATAGGCCCGCATGGCACGCCAGCCTGCTCCAGTTGCGCCACCCATTCAGCGGTAGTCTTGAACACCGTAGCCTGGCGGATCAGCGGAATCAGTATTGCCCTGTTTGCCACCCGCAGCTTGTTAGTGGCAAAACGCGGATCGTCCGCCCACTGCGGCTGCCCGGCCACTTCCGCAAACTTGCGGAACTGACCATCGTTCCCGACGGTAAGGATGAAATCGCCATCCGCCGTAGGAAAATCCTGATAAGGCACGATGTTCGGGTGAGCATTACCCAAGCGTTTAGGCGCATTGCCTGTCGTCAGGTAGTTCATTGCCTGATTGGCCAGACAAGCCACCTGTACATCCAACAGTGCCATATCGATATGCTGACCACCGCCGTCGTGATCCCGATGCGCAAGCGCAGCCAGAATCGCGACAGTCGAATACAGCCCGGTCAGGATGTCCGTCAGCGCCACGCCAACCTTCACCGGCCCCGCACCCTCTTCGCCTTCAGGTCGCCCCGTCAGACTCATGAGGCCGCCGAGCCCCTGGATCATGAAGTCATAACCCGCACGCTTGGCGTAAGGACCGGTCTGGCCGAACCCGGTGATCGAGCAATAGATCAGATCCGGATTGATCGTCTTCAGCGTTTCATAGTCCAGGCCATAAGCCGCCAGACCGCCGACCTTGAAGTTCTCGATCAGGATGTCCGACTTGGCCGCCAGTTCACGCACCAGCTTCTGCCCTTCAGGGCGAGTGAAGTCGATGGTGACAGATTGCTTGTTGCGATTGGCCGACAAGTAATAAGCAGCCTCGCTGGTATTCTCGCCATAAGCGTCTTTAAGGAACGGCGGTCCCCAGGCGCGCGTGTCATCGCCGTTACCCGGACGCTCGACCTTGATCACTTCAGCGCCAAGGTCGGCCAGGATCTGCCCGGCCCAAGGCCCGGCCAGCACCCGCGATAAATCCAGTACCCGTAGATGCGAAAGCGCGCCCATGGACGTTCTCCTTAATAGAACGCCTGGAGGCCGGTTTGCGCACGACCGAGGATCAGTGCATGGACGTCGTGAGTACCTTCATAGGTGTTCACCACTTCCAGGTTGACCAGGTGACGCGCCACACCGAATTCATCGGAGATGCCGTTGCCGCCCAACATATCGCGAGCCATGCGCGCGATGTCCAGGGACTTGCCGCAAGAGTTGCGCTTCATCATCGAGGTAATTTCGACCGCAGCGGTACCTTCGTCCTTCATACGACCCAGACGCAGGCAGCCTTGCAGCGCCATAGTGATTTCAGTCTGCATGTCGGCCAGCTTCTTCTGGATCAACTGGGTAGCGGCCAGTGGGCGACCGAACTGTTGACGATCCAGGGTGTACTGGCGAGCGGTGTGCCAGCAGAACTCGGCTGCACCCAGCGCACCCCAGGAGATGCCGTAACGTGCCGAGTTGAGGCAAGTGAAAGGACCTTTCAGACCACGGACGTCCGGGAAGATGTTCTCTTCCGGAACGAACACGTTGTCCATCACGATTTCACCGGTGATCGATGCCCGCAGGCCCACCTTGCCGTGAATCGCCGGAGCGCTCAGACCTTTCCAGCCTTTCTCCAGAACGAAGCCGCGAATGTCACCGGCATCGTCCTTGGCCCAGACCACGAACACATCGGCGATCGGGCTGTTGGTGATCCACATCTTGCTGCCGGTAAGGCTGTAGCCGCCTTCCACTTTGCGCGCACGACTGATCATCGCGCCCGGGTCGGAGCCGTGGTTAGGCTCGGTCAGGCCGAAGCAGCCGATCCACTCGCCCGACGCCAGTTTCGGCAGGTACTTCTGCTTCTGCGCTTCGGTACCGAATTCATTGATTGGCACCATCACCAGCGAGGACTGCACGCTCATCATCGAGCGATAGCCGGAGTCGATGCGCTCGACTTCACGGGCGATCAGGCCATAGCTGACATAGTTCAGGCCGCTGCCACCGTATTGCTCGGGGATGGTTGCGCCCAACAGGCCGACCTCGCCCATTTCGCGGAAGATCGCCGGATCGGTCTTCTCATGACGGAAAGCTTCGAGGATGCGCGGCGCAAGGCTTTGCTGAGCGAATTGCGCAGCCGTGTCGCGAATCATTCGTTCTTCTTCAGTGAGCTGTTGATCCAGCAGCAGGGGATCGATCCAGTTGAAGCTAGCTTTACCGCCCATGAGTGTGTCCTCTCGAATCGGGTCAAATAACGTAGGCTGATCCTAGGCCCGGATCGGCGCGACGGCAAACGAGGATTTTGCATACTGTTGTGCTAATTTCTCACTCCGAAACGTCGCAAAAGAGCTTTTATGCGATGTATTAGTGAGGTTGACGTACATGCGCAGAAAGATACCCAGCACCACCGCCCTGATCAGCTTCGAGGCCGCGGCGCGCCACGAGAGCTTCACCAAGGCCGCCCAGGAGCTTTCGCTGACCCAGGGAGCGATTTGCCGACAGATTGCCAGCCTTGAAGAGTTCCTCAGTGTGGAACTGTTCCGACGCTCGCGGCGCGGGGTCAAGCTGACGGAAGCCGGACTCTCCTACAGCCGTCGGGTGGCCACTCAGCTCGATGCCGTTGAGCGCGACACCTTGTCCGTGATGGGCCAGCAGGGCACCAACGTGATCGAACTGGCCGTAGTTCCGACCTTCGGCACCCAATGGCTGCTGCCGCGACTCAAGGATTTCCAGCAGAAACACCCGGAAGTGACGGTCAACCTGACCAACCGCACGCGGCCGTTCCTGTTCGCCGACACGGATTTTGATGCCGCCATCTACTTCGGCGACGCGGATTGGTCGGGTACAGAATCCCACAGGCTGATGGGTGAAAATCCGATGCCCGTTTGCAGCCCCAACCTGCTCGGAAACAAGACCAGTCTGACGCCTGGGGAAATCGCCGACTTGCCTCTTCTGCAACAAACCACTCGCCCCTATGCCTGGCGCCAATGGTTCGACTCCCAACACCTGAATGTCCCGCGAGACATGACGGGCCCCCGCTACGAGCTATTCTCCATGCTCGCCCAGGCCGCCATGCACGACATGGGCATTGCCCTGATTCCGCCGTTCCTGATTCAAAGGGAGCTGAAAGAGAAACGCCTGGTGATCGCCAACCCCCAAGCACTGTCCAGTATCAAGGCTTACTACCTGATGATTCCTGAGCGAAAGGTCGAATCCGCGTCTTTAAGGGCATTTCGCGACTGGCTGGTAAATCAGGCGTACAGCTACAGCCTAGAGGGATAAAGGCTCTACAAGGTTACTTGACCCCGTAGTCAGCAAAACAAAAGCCCTACAGATATACGTATTTGTCGCATGGCAGAAAACTGTATCGACAAGTCGTACAAACGTCCCACAAGCGCCTGATGACGCGGCTTTGCGCCACTATTTCGAGGCAATGCCGCATCATTCATACGGCCGATGTGTAAATTCTTCAATTTCGGCCAGAATCCTTGAAAAGCACGGTCTGCAAGGGATTGAGCCGGTTGGTTGCGACATTCGGTCACGGGGTGACTTGTAGTTAATTTTCCGTCACCCGTCATAATCCCTTGAAGGGCACAAAGTTCGCCTGCAAAATGCCGCGCCCCGCCCTGATTTGGCGGGATCGTGCTGATCGGCCGCCCCAGCCGCACCATCCGTAGTGCATGGGTTTACTCAATAAGATCACGCAGGAGATTTGACGTGCACATTGGTGTTCCTCTCGAAACCC
>NZ_JBXAHJ010000035.1:0-2731 GCF_058794995.1 Pseudomonas sp. GW823-FHT06E10
CATCCGTAGTGCATGGGTTTACTCAATAAGATCACGCAGGAGATTTGACGTGCACATTGGTGTTCCTCTCGAAACCCAGACCGGTGAAACACGGGTTGCTGCAACCCCGGAAACCATCAAGAAGCTGATCGGCCAGGGCCATAAGGTCACTGTACAAAGCGGCGCCGGCATTAACGCCAGCGTTGTCGACAGTGCCTATGAAGCGGCAGGCGCAAGCATTGGCAGCGCCAACGATGCGTTTGCTGCCGAGCTGATTCTGAAGGTGGTCGCCCCCAGCGACAGCGAGCTCGCCCTGATCAAGAGCGGCACCGTAGTGGTGGGCATGCTCAATCCGTTCAGCAATGAAACCATCGCCAAAATGGCCGAATGCGGCATTACCGCCTTTGCCCTGGAAGCCGCGCCGCGCACCTCCCGCGCCCAGAGCCTGGACGTACTGTCGTCGCAAGCCAACATCGCCGGCTACAAGGCTGTGTTGCTGGCCGCGCACTACTACCCGCGTTTCATGCCGATGCTGATGACCGCTGCGGGCACCGTGAAAGCGGCGCGCGTGCTGATTCTGGGTGCCGGTGTGGCCGGCTTGCAGGCCATCGCTACGGCGAAACGCCTGGGGGCGGTGATCGAAGCGTCTGACGTGCGTCCTGCGGTAAAAGAGCAGATCGAATCCCTCGGCGCCAAGTTCGTCGACGTGCCTTACGAGACCGATGAAGAGCGCGAATGCGCCGTCGGTGTCGGCGGTTACGCCCGCCCGATGCCGGCCAGCTGGATGCAGCGCCAGGCCGCGGCCGTGCACGAACGCGCCAAGCAGGCGGACATCGTTATCACCACCGCGCTGATTCCCGGCCGCAAGGCACCGACGCTGCTCAGCGCGCAAACCGTGGCCCAGATGAAACCGGGTTCGGTGGTCATCGATCTCGCGGCAGCCCAGGGCGGCAACTGCCCGCTGACCGTGGCCGACCAGGTGGTCGTCGAAAATGGCGTGACCATCGTGGGCCCGACCAACCTGGCCAGCGCCGTGGCGGCTGACGCTTCGGCGCTGTACGCCCGCAACCTGCTGGACTTCATGAAACTGTTGTTCGATAAAGAAGGACAACTGGTGATCAACCTTGAAGACGATATCGTCGCCGCGTGCCTGATGTGCCGCGACGGCCAGATCGTGCGCAAGAACGGCTGAGGATAAAAACAATGGAAGACATGCTGATCTCTGACGGTATCTACAACCTGATCATCTTCGTGCTGGCGATCTATGTCGGTTACCACGTGGTCTGGAACGTCACGCCTGCGCTGCACACCCCGTTGATGGCGGTGACCAACGCGATCTCGGCGATCGTGATCGTCGGTGCCATGCTGGCCGCGGCCCTCACCGTGACGCCACTGGGCAAGACCATGGGCACCCTGGCCGTGGCCCTGGCCGCGGTGAACGTATTCGGTGGCTTTTTGGTCACCCGCCGCATGCTGGAAATGTTCAAGAAGAAAGCGCCGGCAAAAGCTCCGGCCGCCAAGGCTGAAGCAGTCAAGGCCGAGGTGCAGCAAGCATGAGCATGAACCTGGTTACCTCCCTGTATTTGATCGCCTCGGTCTGCTTCATCCAGGCGCTCAAGGGCCTCTCGCACCCCACCACGTCGCGCCGTGGCAACCTGTTCGGCATGCTCGGCATGGGCCTGGCGATCCTCACCACGGTCGGCCTGATCTACAAGCTCGGTGCCGAACTGGCTCAAGACGGTATCGTCTACGTGATCGTCGGCCTGCTGATCGGCGGCACTGCCGGTTCGATCATGGCCAAACGCGTTGAAATGACCAAGATGCCGGAGCTGGTCGCCTTCATGCACAGCATGATCGGCCTGGCCGCGGTGTTCATCGCCGTGGCTGCCGTGGTCGAGCCGCAGTCGCTGGGCATCGTCAAGCAACTCGGTGACGCGATCCCGGCCGGCAACCGCCTGGAACTGTTCCTCGGTGCCGCCATTGGTGCAATCACCTTCTCCGGTTCGGTGATCGCCTTCGGCAAGCTGTCGGGCAAGTACAAGTTCCGCCTGTTCCAGGGTGCACCGGTACAGTTCAGTGGCCAGCACAAGCTGAACCTGCTGCTGGGCCTGGCCACACTGGGCCTGGGCGTGACGTTCATGCTCACCGGCGACTACACCGCTTTCGGCGTGATGCTGGCGTTGGCCTTCGTGCTCGGCGTGCTGATCATCATCCCGATCGGCGGCGCGGACATGCCCGTGGTCGTGTCGATGCTCAACAGCTACTCCGGCTGGGCAGCGGCGGGCATCGGCTTCTCGCTGAACAACTCGATGCTGATCATCGCCGGTTCGCTGGTAGGTTCGTCCGGTGCAATCCTCTCGTACATCATGTGCAAGGCGATGAACCGCTCCTTCTTTAATGTGCTGCTCGGGGGCTTCGGCAATACGGCGGACGCGGCCGGCCCGGCGGGTTCGAAAGAAGCCCGTCCGGTGAAGTCCGGTTCGGCCGACGACGCGACCTTCCTGCTGACCAACGCCGACACCGTGATCATCGTGCCGGGCTACGGTCTGGCAGTGGCACGTGCGCAGCACGCGCTGAAAGAGCTGACCGAGAAGCTGACCCATCGCGGCGTGACCGTGAAGTATGCGATCCACCCGGTTGCCGGTCGTATGCCCGGCCACATGAACGTGTTGCTGGCCGAGGCCGAAGTGCCTTACGACCAGGTGTTCGAGATGGACGACATCAACTCCGAGTTCGGCCAGGCCGACGTGGT
>NZ_JBXAHJ010000036.1:0-1243 GCF_058794995.1 Pseudomonas sp. GW823-FHT06E10
TGAACTGGTCAAGTAATCCCGGACACCGGTTACGGTGTTTATGCCGCTTTTTGCTCCATGGCTATTGGCGACAGATAGTTGTTGTAGCTGTGGAGCCTGGTGCGGTTGTAGTACATGAAGAAGCGCACCATATCGGTTTTGGCTTCCTCGATCTTGCTGTAGCCACTACGAGGCACCCATTCTGATTTCAGCGTGCCGAAAAATCGCTCTGTTGGAGCGTTGTCCCAGCACTGCCCGCGATGGCTCATGCTTTGCAATATGTCACGACGCTTCAGTTCTTCTTGAAACTTGCGGCTGGTGTACTGACAGCCCTGATCCGAGTGAAACATCAGCCCCGCAGGGCACGTTCGAACCTCTGTCGCCATGCGTAGCGCCTTGCTGACCAAGTTGGCGTCATTGACCAGCGAAAATGCCCAACCGATGACCCGGCGAGCAAACAAATCGATGACGATGGCCAGATGAACCCAGCGCTCGCCCACCATCAAGCTGGTCACGTCACCACACCAGACCTGATCGACTGCAGCCGGTTTGAAGTTGCGCTTGAGCCGATTGGGCGCGACAAACGCTTCCACTCCCTTGGATCTGAATGGGTGCGGCTGGCGTTGTTTACTGACAATGTTGGCCTCCCTCATCAGCGCTCGGACAAGGCCTCTTCCAACTGCAATGTTTTGGGACTTCAGGCCCTTGCTGATCATTCTGGAGCCCATGGCTTCGCGGCTTTCGCTGTGCAGTTCAACCACTTTGAGCTTGAGCTCTTCGCGCCTGATCCGCGGTTTGGCTCGCCGCTGAAGCCACTCGTAAAAGCTGCTGCGCTTCACATCGAAAACACGACACACGACAGCTGTCGGGAACGACTCTCTTAGTTCCGCAATCATCGAAAACGATCGGGATCCGACATCAAGAGAGCGGTAGCCTTTTTTAAGATCTCGGCTTCCATTTCCATGCGCTTGATCTTGGCCTTTAGTTCCTGGATCTGGCGCTGATCTTCGGTAATCGCCTTGGTGCCTTTGACTGGCTGCCCCTCGCGCTCCTTGCGAACCTGATCGACCCAACGCCGTAAAGCGGTGGGCCCGATATCCAGCGATGCACAAACGTCTGGAACCGGGCAGTTATCATCAAGCACCATGCTGGCAGCATGCAGCTTGAACTCGCGGGTATAGACCTTTCTTTCGTTCATGGAACCTCCAAGTTGGCGAAATCATATCGCCCTTAAGAGGTGTCCGGAATTATTAGGCCAGTTCAG
>NZ_JBXAHJ010000037.1:0-1235 GCF_058794995.1 Pseudomonas sp. GW823-FHT06E10
TGTAGTGGTCAACTAATCCCGGACACGACGTTAAGTTTTTCTTCGGCGCGAGCTGGCGCCAGCCCGCCGTTGAATTGATGGGGTCGAACCCAGTTGTACCGATGCATCAAGAAGTGGCTAATATCGCGCTGGGCTTCTTGAGCCGTTCTGTAGCCCGTGGTCGGTATCCATTCCGTTTTCAAGCTGCGGAACACGCGCTCCATTGGCGCGTTGTCCCAGCAATTCCCCCGGCGACTCATGCTCTGGCGCATGCGATAACGCCACAATCGCTGACGAAATAATCGACTTGCATACTGCGACCCTTGATCCGAATGGAATAGCAGGCCAGAAGGTCTGCCACGTTGCTCGTAGGCCATATCCAACGCCTTGATCACCAGATCGGCGTCCGGCTTTTCCGATAACCCCCAGCCCACCACCCGGCGCGTGCAAAGATCCAGCACGACAGCCAGGTAATGCCATTTCCCCTGGGCCCAAATGTAGGTGATGTCGCCGCACCACACTTGGTTGGGGGCCGGGACATCGAACTCCCGATTCAAGATGTTCGGGATATCGAGTCGCTCTACCGTCGCTCGTTTGTAGGCATGTGATCCGGGTTGTTTGCTGACTAAATCAAGCTCGCGCATCAAGCTGCGCACTTTGAACCGGCCGAGCTGCTCACCGTCTTCAAGCATCAGCGACAAGATGCTGCGGCTGCCGGCAGCGCTACGACTTTGCGTGAACAACTCGCTCACCCGGCTGCGCAACCGAAGCCGCTCAACATCGGGCGTGCGGCGCCTAAGGCGCTGGGCGTAGTAGCACGAACGAGTGACTTCAAACACCTTGCACAGCCAATCAACCGGCTCATGGACGCTCAGCTGATTGATCAGCGCGTACGCTCGTGATCTTCCGACATCAAGAGCGCGGTAGCCTTTTTTAATATCGATTTTTCCCGTTCAAGGCGGGCGATCCGGGCTTCCAGCTCCTGGATTTTCTGCTGTTCTGGGGTCAGCGCTTTGCTCTGCGGAGTGACGCCTTGGCGCTCCTGCTGAACCTGATCGACCCAGCGGCGCAGGGCCGACTCGCCGACGCCGAGTGAACGGCTGGCTTCGATGTAGCTGTAGTTTTGCTTGAGCACGAGGTCGGCAGCCTCGCGTTTGAATTCAGCAGAAAAGGAACGGCGTTGTTTGGTCATCTGACACCTCGATCTGGCGAGCATTCTCGCCTAAATGGGTGTCCGGTTTCATTAGACCACTACA
>NZ_JBXAHJ010000038.1:0-864 GCF_058794995.1 Pseudomonas sp. GW823-FHT06E10
TCCTTCCACTTCCATGACCTGGGCAACCAGCGTTACCGCGTCGAGCATAAATCCGGCCTGGTAGAAATCCTGGCGCGTGTTCAAGGTGATATAGCCCTGCCGGTGCAAATGCGTTCGCCCCAGGGCCACAGCGTTTCGCTCGAATACGTGGCCTTCGGCACGGGGCCGCTGCTCAGCAGTATCCGCAACGCCGATGGCACGCAACTGCTCAAGCTGGTGCGCAGCACCAACTGGCTGAACATCACGCTGTTTCCGGACAGTGCGCATGAAACCCTGTTTCGTCTATACATCGAAGGCGGCGAAACCAGAAGCCTGATCCTGCCCACCGACGACCAGGCCTCCTGGCGTTTTGGCTACGTGTTCAAGGAGGGCCTGACCTGCCTCGCGCAAGTCGATACCCCCACCGGCGCTCGGGAAACCGTCACCTATTCGGCCGTGCCGCACTCCTTCCCGGGCCTGGCATCACGCAAGTTGCCGCGGGTCGAGCGTCACGTGCGTAACCCGGGGTTCGGCCAACCCGCGGTCGAACACCGCTTTGGATACGACGCTCGCGGCCACAACTGTTTCGGCTATGGCAGCGGCGTGTCCTGGAGCGACGACGGTTTTGACAACCTGTACAAGGTGAGTTCGACGTACTGGTATGAAACCACCGAGATCCTCTGGGACGGCATCGGCAACCAGAAAATCCAGGAAACCCGGCGGGTGTTCAACAACTTCCATTTGCAAACGCTGGAAGAAACCACCCAGTACAGCAGCGACCCAAGCAAGCACACCCTCAAAAGAACCGACACCGAATATCACCTCGTCCCGAACCTGGAGTTCAAGGACCAGCCGCCTTATTGCCAGTTGCCGAAAACCGTGACC
>NZ_JBXAHJ010000039.1:0-716 GCF_058794995.1 Pseudomonas sp. GW823-FHT06E10
ACCGGCGGCAACTTCGAGAGCCTGGTGCCGAACACCACACCAGCCGTGACCACCATCACCGACTCCGTGGACAACACAGGGCTGACCCTCACCGCCACCAGCAACATCACCGAAGGCGGCCAGATCACCTACACGGCGACCCTGAGCAACCCGGCTGGTACGCCGATGACCGTGACTTTGAGCAATGGCTCGGTCATTACCATCGAGGCGGGCCAGACCAGCGGCAGCGTGAACGTCCCGACTGCGGCCAATGATGTTTATGTCAACGGCAGCACCGTCAGCACCACGATCACCGGCACCACCGGCGGCAACTTCGAGAGCCTGGTGCCGAACACCACACCAGCCGTGACCACCATCACCGACTCCGTGGACAACACCGGGCTGACCCTCACCGCCACCAGCAACATCACCGAAGGCGGTCAGATCACCTACACGGCGACCCTGAGCAACCCGGCTGGTACGCCGATGACCGTGACTTTGAGCAATGGCTCGGTCATTACCATCGAGGCGGGCCAGACCAGCGGCACCGTGAACGTGCCGACTGCGGCCAATGATGTTTATGTAAACAGCAGCACCGTCAGCACCACGATCACCGGCACCACCGGCGGCAACTTCGAGAGCCTGGTGCCGAACACCACACCAGCCGTGACCACCATCACCGATTCCGTGGACAACACCGGGCTGACCCTCACCGCCACCGGCAACATCACCGAAGG
>NZ_JBXAHJ010000040.1:0-630 GCF_058794995.1 Pseudomonas sp. GW823-FHT06E10
ACCATCGAGGCGGGCCAGACCAGCGGCAGCGTGAACGTGCCGACTGCGGCCAACGACGTCTATAACAACGGCAGCACTGTCAGCACCACCATCACCGGCACCACCGGCGGCAACTTCGAAAACCTGGTGCCGAACACCACGCCGGCCGTGACCACCATCACCGATTCCGTGGACAACACCGGGCTGACCTTGACGGCCACCGGCAACATCACCGAAGGCGGCCAGATCACCTACACGGCGACCCTGAGCAACCCGGCTGGTACGCCGATGACCGTGACCTTGAGCAACGGCTCGGTCATTACCATCGAGGCGGGCCAGACCAGCGGCACCGTGAACGTGCCGACTGCGGCCAACGACGTCTATAACAACGGCAGCACCGTCAGCACCACCATCACCAGTACCACCGGCGGCAACTTCGAGAACCTGGTGCCGAACACCACGCCGGCTGTGACCACCATCACTGACTCGATTGACACCACCACGGTGACCCTGACCGCGACCCCGAGCGTGGACGAAAACGGCACCATCACTTACACCGCGACCTTGACCGATACCCAGGGCAAACCGGTCACCGCACAAAACGGTCCGGTCACCGTGACGTTGGACAGCGGCAAGGTCATCACCATCGCC
>NZ_JBXAHJ010000041.1:0-575 GCF_058794995.1 Pseudomonas sp. GW823-FHT06E10
ACCGGCGGCAACTTCGAGAGCCTGGTGCCGAACACCACACCAGCCGTGACCACCATCACCGACTCCGTGGACAACACCGGGCTGACCCTCACCGCCACCAGCAACATCACCGAAGGCGGTCAGATCACCTACACGGCGACCCTGAGCAATCCGGCCGGCACACCGATGACCGTGACCTTGAGCAATGGCTCAGTCATTACCATCGACGCGGGCCAGACCAGCGGCAGCGTCAACGTCCCGACTGCGGCCAACGACATCTATAACAACGGCAGCACCGTCAGCACCACCATCACCGGCACCACCGGCGGCAACTTCGAAAACCTGGTGCCGAACACCACGCCAGCCGTGACCACCATCACCGATTCCGTGGACAACACCGGGCTGACCCTCACCGCCACCGGCAACATCACCGAAGGCGGTCAGATCACCTACACCGCGACCCTGAGCAACCCGGCTGGTACGCCGATGACCGTGACTTTGAGCAATGGCTCAGTCATTACCATCGAGGCGGGCCAGACCAGCGGCAGCGTGAACGTGCCGACTGCGGCCAACGACGTCTATAACAACGGCAGCAC
>NZ_JBXAHJ010000042.1:0-539 GCF_058794995.1 Pseudomonas sp. GW823-FHT06E10
ACGGTGGTGGTGTCGTTGACGTCATTGACCGTGGTGGTTACTGGCGTTGTGTTTGGCGACACCAATTCCAGGTTGCCACCCACTGCGTCCTTGATGGATTCGGTGACGGTGGTCGGACCCTTGTAGAGGTCGTTGCCGACCGTCACCGGCAGGGTGCCGGAACTCTGGCCTGCAGCGATGGTGATCACCTTGCCGCTGTCGAGGGTCACGGTCACCGGGCCGTTCTGCGCGGTGACCGGTTTGCCCTGGGCATCGGTCAGCGTGGCGGTGTAAGTGATGGTGCCGTTCTCGGCCACGCTCGGGGTGGCGGTCAGGGTCACGGTGGTGGTGTCGTTGACGTCATTGACCGTGATGGTTACTGGCGTTGTGTTTGGCGACACCAATTCCAGGTTGCCACCCACAGCGTCCTTGATGGATTCGGTGACGGTGGTCGGGCCCTTGTAGACGTCGTTGCCCACAATGACCGGCAAGCTGCCGGAGCTCTGGCCTTCGGCGATGGTGATGACCTTGCCGCTGTCCAACGTCACGGTGACCGGACC